>JBFEVY010000164.1:0-8042 GCA_041546665.1 Spongiibacteraceae bacterium
ATGAGTTAAAGGCCGAAGGCCGCGAGCTGGACATTTCTCTGGAAGAATATTTTGGCCGCCGAGAAGTGATGGACTTCCGGGTGATGGAACGGATGCGCCGCCGTGTTGAAGAATTGGTGGAAGACAAAGACACCGCCGAAGCGCTCAAAGTGTGGTACCGCTTCCTGTGTAAACGCCCGCTGTCCAATGACGATTTCTACGACACCTTCAATCGCCCTAACGTGAAACTGATTGACGTCTCCGAGACCCGCGGCGTTGAGCGAATGACCGAGAAAGGTTTTATCGCCAACGGCGAAGAGTACGAGATCGACTGTATGATTTTTGCCAGCGGCTTTGAGGTGACCAGTGATCTGGACCGCCGCTGGGGAATCGATATTTTTGAGGGCCGCAATGGCCTGTCAATCTACGAACATTGGAAATACGGCTACAAGACCTTCCACGGTCAGATGACGACTAACTTCCCCAATCAGTTTTTCCTCGGTTACTACCAGGGCGGCCTGAATGCGAGTACCACTCATCAGTACAGTGCCCAGGCCCATCACAGCGCCTATATTATTAAGCGTGCGCTGGAGAAGAATGCTGTGGCCGTAGAACCGACCGAAGCGGCCCAGGCCGAATACGTAAAGCATATTCGCGACACGGCTGTCGACATGACGGACTTTGTCGACCAGTGCCCGCCGAGTTACTACAACGGCGAGGGCCAGAAAGTGATCGATGACCAGGGTAACGAGGTGTATCGGAACTTCCTGGGTGAAGGCTACGGCCCTGGCTGGAATGCCTTTGAAGGCTGGATGCAGGAGTGGCGCGACAAGGGCGATCTGGACGGCCTTTCTGTTGAAACTGAATAGCATTGTTAGTTGGGCGGTCCAGTGGGCCGCCTGGTAGTGATTCACTAACGGTCACTGCATTGTATCCATACTGTCGATAATCAAGATTGAATAATAGAGGTAGTGGAGCGACATGACTAAAAAATCGGACATACCTTTTAAAGAGCTGACAGATGATGATCTGGCAGAACCCTTGACCTATAACGTTGAGCCCTTTATTTCCCGCGAGTATGCGGATCTGGAAATGGAGCGGCTGTGGTCCAAAACCTGGAATATGGCGGCGCGCCTGGAAGACATTCCTGAGGTGGGTGATTTCATTACCTACAATATCGGCGACGAATCCATTGTTATTATTCGGGTGGCGAGCGAAGAATTGCGCGCCTATTACAATGTGTGCCCACACCGCGGTCGTCAGCTGATCAATACTCCCGACGACGTAAACTGCGTTACCGGTAAAAAGCAGAATTTTGTTTGCGGCTTTCACGGCTGGACCTACGACCTGGAAGGCAAGAACACCTACATCCTCGATAAGGCCGATTGGAAAGGCGCACTGGAAGATGAGTCTCGCGTTTGCCTGACGCCGGTCAAGGTCGATACCTGGGGCGGCTGGATTTACGTCAATATGAATCCGGAGTGCGAGCCGCTGCTGGAATTCCTCGGCGAAGTGGATCGTATCCTCGGCCCCTACCAGTTTGAAAAAATGCGTTACAAGTGGCGCCAGTGGGCGGTGTATCCCTGCAACTGGAAGACGGCTATTGAAGCGTTTATGGAGCCCTACCACGTTGCCGGCACCCATACTCAGCTCACCAAATACGGCCAGTTCTACGCCTACAGCAAGCCCTATGGCTTGCATGGGGTGAGTGGCTTTGATGAGCGCGACGCCAGTCAGAAAACCGCGCAGAGCAGTGGCGTAGCCCGGGCCGGTTTGGGCGATCCGCGGATCTCAACCTACGAACTGGCGCGGGAAAATTACGAGACGGTGAATTACGCCGCCTCAACCGAAACCCTGGTCAATGCTGCGAGCCGCCTGAAAGACGAGCTGCCTGAAGGCACCCCGGTACAGGAGGTGATGGCGCACTGGATGAAGTCTGCCAAAGCCGACGACGCGGCGCGCGGCGTGATCTGGCCGGAGCTGACCCCCGAGCAACAGTCCGAGGCTGGTCTTGCCTGGAGTTTGTTTCCCAATCAGACCATTTTACAGGGCGTGACCTTTGCGCTGTGTTATCGCACCCGCCCCTACGGTGACGATCCGAATAAATGCATTTTTGAGTCCTACGCGCTAGAGCGCTACCCCGAAGGTGAAGAGCCAAAAACCGAGTGGGTTTACGCCGAGCCCACCGCTGAAAAATGGGGCAAGGTACTGGCACAGGACTTTGACAATATGGAATGGGTGCAGAAGGGCATGAAGTCACGTGGTTTCCGCGGCACGCTGCCCAACCCGCACCAGGAACAGAAGATCACTAATTTCCACCGTCACCTCGCGCGCTTTATGGGCAAGGACACCATCCGCTTGCTCGACGAGAACGACGAAAAATAAGTTTTGGAGACACAATAATGTCAGTACCTGTTTACGAGCGCATAATCGATTTGCTGGAAGCCGAGGGGATTAACACCCTGTTTGGTATTCCCGACCCCGGCTTTATTCATATGGCGATGACTGCAGAGCAGCGGGGCTGGAATGTGGTGGCGCCTCACCACGAACAGGCGGGCGGCTTTATGGCTGACGGCTGGTCGCGGATGACCGGCAAGCCGGGTGTCTGTTTTGGTACCCAGGGCCCGGGGATTTCCAATCTGGCGGCGGCGATGATTGTGGCGGCCAAGGAAAATTCACCCACTATTTTCTTTGGTGGCCAGCGCTCGCGCACCGCGTATCAACGCGCCCGTCGCGGCCGGATCCAATTCATTGATCAGGTGGCGAATTTCAAATCGTCAATGAAGTACACCGCGGTGGTGGAAGAGCCCGATCAGGTGGACGAGATTGTCCGCGAGGCCATCCGCCAGGTGACCTCCGGCAAGCCCGGGCCGGCCTATATCGAGCTGCCGCTGAGTGTGATTCACGAAACCTTTAACTGGCCGCCAATCATTCCGCCAGCGAAGTACCGCCTTGTGAAAAATGAGGCCAGCGCTTCGCTGATTGATCAGGCGGTGGAGCTGATCCAGGCGGCTAAAAATCCAGTGTTGCTGGTGGGCCAGGGCATGTTTACCTCGCGCTCCCACGAGATTGTTGGCGAACTCGCGACGTTGATGGACTGCCCAATTCTGCAAACCTCCGGCTGTGCAATGACCATCAAGGGTATGGAAGATCGCACCTTTGCCTACGGCTTTTCGCCGGCGGGCCGCGCGGCGGCAATCGAGTCAGACCTGTGTATCGCAATCGGCACCGAACTGGGTGAGCCGGTGCACATGGGTATTGGCCGTCACTGGGAAAAGAACGACGCCAACCGCAAATGGATCTACATTGAGCGCGACGCCATGGCCATGGGCGTTAACCGCCCGATTGATGTGCCGCTGGTGGGTGACCTGCGCGATATCGTGCCACAGCTGAACGCCGCACTGAAAAACGCGCCGCGAAAGGCTTCGGCGGAATTCGAAAACTGGAAGACCATGCAGGCCGACTTCAAAGCGGGCTTGTTAGAGTCGGTGCCCACCGGCGGCAGCCCGGTGCACCCCGCACGGTTTATTGTTGAAGCCACCAAGGCCATTCCCGACAACGCCATCTACGCGGCGGACGGCGGATCGGTCACCATTTTTGGCTGGACCTACTCCCAGTACAAACCCCAGGATCTGGTCTGGAACCAGAATACCGGCCACCTCGGCACTGGCTTGCCCTATGCTATTGGCGCGGCCATCGCCAGCGAGGGCAAGCGCCCGGTGGTGCTGGTCACCGGTGACTCATCCTTCATGTTCCACATTGCCGAGCTGGAAACCGCCGCCCGCAAAAACCTGCCGGTTGTGACAGTAGTGGGTTGCGACTACTCTTGGGGGCTGGAAGTGGGCTGCTGGAAGAAGCAGGTTGGCCCGGACTCTCCAGAAACCGAGGCACATTGGGGCACTGGTGTGCGCTTTGATATGATCGCCAAGGGCTTTGGTGCCGAAGGGGTTTATGTCGAGCGGGAAGAAGACATTGCGCCAGCGGTGGAAAAGGCGATTGCCAGTGGCAAACCCACAGTGATTCAAGTGCCGATCGAGCCCTACGCCAATGCCATGGATGCGCCGAACTACGAGGAGTTCAAATCCTGGTATACCGACTTTAAAGCCGGTTACGGTGCAGAGGCCGAAGACGCCTATTAAGTTTTATCTGAGAATGCGTCGCCCCGCGCGACGCTACTATAAAAATGAAGTGCCCCGGGTCGCAACCTCAAGCCGGTGCGGGGTTTAACAAAAGGATAAATACCTCATGCGCGAATATCTGAAGTTTTATATCGACGGCCAGTGGGTTGACCCTATTGAATCCACTACTACTGAGACTATCAACCCCGCCACTGAAGAAGTGTCAGGCAAAATCGCGCTGGGTTCGCCGGCGGATGTGGACCGCGCGGTGATGGCGGCTCGCAAGGCCTTTGATAGCTGGTCGCAAACCAGTCGTGAAGAGCGCCTGGCCGTTCTGGAGCGGATCGCGGCGGAATACGAAAAGCGTTCCGCAGAACTGGGCAGTGCCATTACTGAAGAGATGGGTGCGCCCAAAGCTTTGGCCCAGGGCTTTCATATCGCGCTGGGTCAGGGCCACCTGAGCACCGCGATTGAAGTGCTGAAAACTTTTGAGTTTGAGGAAGAGCGCGGCGCAACCATGGTTCGATACGAGCCCATCGGGGTGTGCGGCATGATCACCCCCTGGAACTGGCCGGTAAACCAGATTGCCGTCAAGGTGTTCCCCGCCATGGCTGCGGGTTGTACCGTGGTGCTCAAGCCGTCTCAAGAGGCGCATTTCTCCGCGCAGATTCTCGCTGAAATTATTGATGCTGCGGATGTTCCCGCCGGCGTCTTCAATATGGTGCAGGGCAAGGGCTCGGTGATTGGTGCGGAGCTGTCCCGCCACAAAGAAGTGGATATGGTCTCTATCACCGGTTCTGAATTTGCCGGGGTGGAAGTCGCCAAAAACGCCGCCGATACGGTTAAGCGCGTTTGTCAGGAGCTGGGCGGCAAAAGTGCTCTGGTGGTGCTCGACGACGACCAGCTCTCTGAAAATGTTGCCAAGGGCGTGGGGGGTATGATGATGAACTCCGGCCAGACCTGTAGCGCCACCACCCGGATGCTGGTGCCCAAGGCGCGTATGGCGGAAGCCATTGCCGCCGCCAAAGCCGCCGCCGAGCAGGTGACGGTGGGCGACCCCAACGGTGAGTTTGCGATGGGACCGCTGGTGTCAAAGAACCAGTTTATCTCTGTTCAGAGCTATATCCAGAAAGGCATTGAAGAAGGCGCTACGCTGGTAGCTGGTGGCCCGGGCCGCCCAGAAGGGCTGGACAAGGGCTTCTACACCAAGCCGACGGTATTCGCCAATGTCACCAACGATATGGTGATTGCCCGGGAAGAAATCTTCGGTCCGGTGCAGGTGATTATCGGTTATGACGATCTGGATGACGCCATCGCCATCGCCAACGACAGCGATTTCGGTTTGGCGGGTGGCGTCTACGGCGCTGACCTGGAAACCTGTCGCAATGTCGCCCGCAGAATGCGCACCGGCTGGGTGTCCATTAACGACGGCTTTGACTTCAGCTGCCCCTTTGGCGGCTACAAGAAAAGCGGTAATGGTCGCGAATGGGGTGACTTCGGTTTCCACGAGTATCTGGAAATCAAAGGCGTGCTCGGTTTCAACCCTGAAGCCGCCCAATAAGGCGACACCGGTAAAACGCAAAATGGGTTCGGCGCTCAAAATGGGCGCCGAATCTGGGTTGTTCTATGGTACTGGTCAGGGTTACGCCGTTTCCGGCAGCGTCGCCACGCCCCTGATCTCGCCCACCTCGTATCCCAGTTTCGCAAAATATTCGCGGATGGCGCTGTGGTCCACCTGACCCTTTGCGGTCCAGAACGGAGGGCAGCGCTTAGCGGTTAGAAAGCCGTTGAGTACGAGTTCTATTACAAACATATTGGTCACTTCCTGTCGGATTATTAGATGGACTCGCAAATCCCTGCGAATTAACAATATTGTCGAGCACTCCCTCCAAACCGGGAGGGAAATTGTTTCCTACACTCAGGGAATAGCAAGGGACATACCACTGGCTAAAAAGGTAGGGGTAAGCCACTACGTTTTGCGGGAAGGGGTCTCAAAATTTTTAAAATTGACGAGATCCGCGAGCATAAATGGTCAGGCGTGTTTATTTAATTAAGGCGGTGTTATGCATTGCTGTGCCCATATAACGGGCACAATATGTCGAGGGGGTCTGTCTTGGTGCAGTTTTTAAAGTGACGATATTCCAGATTGATATGACTGCCTGATTTAGCAGTTTTTCGAGCTATAACAAACGCGCTGACGCCATCGTTGATCGCTGCGGCGCTACCAGCCGCCGCCACCTCCGCCACCGCCACCACCTCCGGAGAAACCTCCACCGCCTCCACCGGAGGATGAGCCCGGCGCATTAGAGGCAGAGGAAATACTGCTGCCGAGGCTGCTGCCCAGAGTGCTGGCGATACTGCCAATGGATTTGTTGGAGCCGTAGTAACCCGAGTACCAGTAGGGCGAATAGGGCTGGCCGGCGGCGGCTGCGCTGGCAAAGACTTCTGCGAACTGCTCGGCCCACTCCTGATCAACATCCAGGGCGAGGGCATAGGGCAGGTATTTTTCAAACAGCTCAGGGGATTTCTCTGGGGGGTGTAGCAGGTTCAGCCGATCCTGTTCGGCAGTGCTCAGGTACATCTTGAAGCCTTCAATCTCATCCATGACTTTGCGGCCGCGGCGAGTGGGGGCCTTCATTGCGAAGTAGAACAGAATATTGACGCCGAGCAGGGCGAAGATCAGTACCGACAACGCCGCGCCGACAAGGGTGTACAGAAAGCCGATGGCCACGCACTCAAAAAACGTAAACATGATGGCGATAAACCAGCTGCCGCTCAGCCATAGGAAAATCACTGCGCAGGTCCACACTGACAGCCACAGGGTAAGAAATAAAAACGCGGCGGGTTCGCTGCTGGCAAGCAAGCCGCCCGTGCCAATCGTGAGTAAGGTCATTAACAGACCGCACACAAATACCCACAGGTTGGTGACAAAGTAGGCGCTGTGGAATTCGGCCTTCAAATGCGACTTCAGCGCCAGAATACCAGCGCTGATCTTCTGATAGTGGGTATTGTTGAGGGTAAGTGAGTCCTCACTACTTCCCGAGAACAACTTTTTAGCCAGAGCCTTTTCGCCCTTGGATAAGTTCGCCAGGGTAGCGCCGGGCTGTTTGCGAAGCACAAAGTCCTTGCCGTCTTTATCGATTTTTAAATAGGACTTTACCGCCATATTGATCACCGCCGCAGCCACCACCTGTTTGTCATAGCCCATGCGCATGATATAGCGAGCCGCTGCAGGGGACAGTTTCGCCGGTGGCGTGAAGCGGGGAATGATGGTGCCTTTTTCCGGGTCCCGGCCCAGTCGGCTCCAGTTAAATAGATAGAAGCACAAAATAATGCCGGCGCCACCGTAACCAATCACCAAGCCCTTGTTGTCGCGAAGAAAATAGCGGGCTTTGTCTGCGGCGCTGGGGCGGTGCACATAACCTTGTGGCCATTGAGTGACAATGGTCAGGCCCTCACCAGGCTGCAGGGTACGCTGCGTTTCAAAATAGGGATGGTTGCGCGCGTTGCGTTCACTGGCAAAGTCCTGCCCCCGTTCACCCTGTCGGCCGGTATAAGCCTCGGTATGCAACTTGTGGGTGGGCACACCCTCGGGCAGGGCCACGGTCGCGCTGGCATGGTCAATGGGAAAGGCCCAGTCATTGCCGGTCACATTCCAGTACAGCTCGTCAAAGCCGTCGAAGTGTCCCAGCTGGCGGTCGGTACGGTAGCGAAACACGTAGTGATGTTCTCCGGAGGGAAGAAAGATATTGGTGCTACCCATATAGATGCGAACGCCATTGCTAAGACGTTCGCTGTGCCAGTTTTCGCGCTGGCCGTCGCGGGTTACTCCGATGACATCAAAATCAACAACGTAGTTATTGCCGTTGCGGTCCTTGTATTGGGTGGGAAAGTCGCGGTATATCCCGCGGCGGATTTGCTTGCTTTCGCTACGCACCGTAATCG
>JBFEVY010000051.1:0-14394 GCA_041546665.1 Spongiibacteraceae bacterium
ACTGCACGATCAAATTCGTTACTGAGTTCCAGCAAACTCCGGGGCACGCCGACTTCATTGTTTAAATTGCCCTTTGTCGCGTAGACCGTTCCCGCCTCGCCGAGAATAGATGCGAGCATTTCCTTGGTACTGGTTTTGCCACTGCTTCCGGTCAGGCCGACAACGGCCCCCGTAAAACGGCGACGATTTGCCCGCGCAATCAAGCCATAGGCCAGACGCGTATCTTCAACCAACACTGAGGGCAATGCCCCGGTCGCCTGGCTCACCAGCGCGGAGGTCGCCCCCGCCTGCGCGGCCGTTTCTACAAACGCATTGCCATCAAAGGATTCGCCGGACAAGGCGACAAACATATCCCCGGAAGCAATGCTGCGGCTGTCCGAGCACAGGTGGGCCACGACCACATCGTCGCCACACAATTGGCCCGATACGAGACTGGCGATTTCACTGAGCTGCATGGCAGTTATCATTGCGCCTCACCCCGCGCGCCCGAGACACGCATTTTCAAGGCCGCATCGACTTCTTCCACGTCATTGAAAGGACGCCGCTGGCCGGCAATATCCTGATATTGCTCGTGCCCCTTGCCTGCAACCAATACGATATCGCCCGGTTTTGCAGCAGCCACTGCTGAACGAATTGCCACGGCGCGATCAAGCTCACAACTCATTTTTGCGCCATCAGCGATACCCGCACAGATATCTTCAGCAATATGCTCTGGCTGTTCACTACGGGGGTTATCACTGGTCACAACAACGCGATCAGCCAACTCTGCGGCAGCGGCTCCCATTAAGGGCCGCTTACCTCGGTCTCGGTCGCCACCACAGCCAAACACGCAGACGAGCCGTCCTGTCGTCAAGGGCCTGAGCGCCGCCAGAACTTTGCGCAGGGCGTCATCAGTATGGGCATAATCCACCACAGCCAACACATCATCCTGCGAACGCAAACACTGCATGCGACCCGGCACAGGTTGCAGCGCGGACACCGCACCCTCAATTTCTGCAGGCGCAAAGCCTTTCGCCAACAACAGAGCGCAATTCGCCAGCAAATTGGCCAGGTTAAAGTCACCGATTAAATCGGTTTTTATCTGCATCTCACCCCAGGGACTTACCACCGTCCCCTCGCTACCACGGATAGAAGCCTGCAGATCGCGCATATAAACCGCGGCATCGCGGTTGTGGAGACTGTAGTCGATCACCTTTTCTGCTGACGAACCTGCAATAAGCTTGCGTCCAAATTCGTCGTCTCGATTGATGACCGCCAGCGGCAAGCCCGCCCAGGAGAACAACTCAGCCTTGGCGTTGCCATAGCTTTCCATGGTGCCGTGATAATCGAGGTGGTCGCGACTGAGGTTAGTAAATACCGCAGCGCTAAAGATCAAATCCGCCACCCGGTGCTGAACAATACCGTGGGACGAGACCTCCATCGCAGCCCACTTTGCGCCGCCATCGCGCCATTCCGCCAGTTGGCGCTGAATCGTCACCGCATCGGGAGTGGTATTGCCACTGTCGGTCATTTGACCAATGCGGCCAGTACCCAGAGTACCAATCACACCACAGGGGCTGCCGAGAATTTCCAGTAACTGCGCCAGCATCCACGAGCAACTGGTCTTGCCATTTGTTCCGGTAATCCCTACCAGCGAGAGGGCCTTGGACGGCTGACCGTAAAACCGGCCCGCAATCGCGCTGAGCTGCTCGCCCAGACTCTCTATTTCTATAACCGGCAGCGACCAGTTATCCGACGCGCAGGGTGCATCAGCGATGACCGCGACCGCGCCGGAACGCACAGCGGAATCAATATAGTTTCGACCGTCGGCGCAGTGCCCTTTGAGCGCCAGGAACACATCCCCTGGCTGTACATCACGACTATCGAGCTTAAGTCCCTCAACCGGCACGGCCGCAATCTCACTCGCGACACCAGGCAGTAAATCGCCCAACACGCGCATACCACTGTATTGATATTGCTCTGCCATCACGCTGCGCCCTCCTTCTCTTTTTCAGGCTCGGGGGCCAGATCGTCAGGAGGGATATTCAGTAGCCGCAACGCATCGGCCACCACCTTGGAAAATACCGGCGCCGCAACCAGGCCACCAAAATAATCGCCCTTCGGCTCATCAATCGTCACTACTACGACGACGCGTGGCGCACTCGCCGGCGCCAATCCGGCAAATACCGAATAATAGCGATCCTCAGCGTAGCCACCCGCCTCCGCCTTGTGAGAGGTGCCGGTTTTACCCGCAACGCGGTATGCATCAACCCGGGCCCGCGTCGCCGTGCCGCCTGGCTCGGTCACACCTTCAAGCATGCCAATCATCTGACGGGCAATCTCTGCGGAGATCACCTGTTTTTGATCTCCGGGCTTATCGCGCTTCAACAGTGACACCGGTTGAAATTTGCCCTTGTTGGCGAAGATGGAATAGGCCTCTGCCAATTGCAGATTGGTCACGGTCAAACCGTAGCCAAACGAAAATGTCGCGCGCTCAATATCCCGCCACCGGGCACGATTGGGCAGCACACCCGCGCTTTCACCGGGAAATCCCGAACCCGTAGAACGCCCCAGACCAAAGCGCTGAAAAACATTCCAGACGTCCTGTTCGTCAAGCGACAAGGCAATTTTAGTGGTGCCCACCTGGCTGGATTTTTTCAGCACCTCAGCCACACTCAGCACACCGTAGTTGCGGTGGTCCTTCAAGACCTTTGGCCCAACCTTGATGTAGCCGGGAAAGGTATTGATTTCCGTTTCCGGGGTGTAACGACCGCTCTCCAACGCGGCCACCAAGGTCAGGGGTTTTACCGTAGACCCGGGCTCAAACATATCGATAACAGCGCGATTACGCAGTGCATTTGGCGACAGCTTGCTGCGATTATTCGGATTAAACGAAGGCTGGTTTACCAGCGCCAACACCTCGCCATTTTGGCTATCCAGAATAACGACGGAACCGGCTTTTGCGCCGGTTCGTTTCAATGCAGCCTTGAGCTCCCTGTAGGCCAGATACTGTAGCCTCAGATCTATACTGAGGCGCAAATCCTTGCCGGGGTGGGCGGGCTCCCCTGCATCGATGTCCCGAACAATATTGCCGTATAAATCCTTGAGCACCCGCTTTCGTCCCGGCGTCCCGTTGAGCCACTCATCGTAGGCCAACTCCAGGCCTTCCTGCCCCCGGTCATCAATATCCGTAAAACCAAGAATATGTGCGGTAACTTCCCCGGCCGGGTAAAAACGACGATATTCCCGCTGCAAATAGACACCGGGAATTTTCAGAGCAACAATCTGACGGGCTATTTCCGGCGCCATATGCCGGCGCAGGTACATAAACTGACTGCCACGATAACGCTTCAACCGGTTGCGCAGGTCCGTGGTTTTCATATCCAGCGCTGCAGCCAGCTCACCCACCCGCTGCTCTGCCTGCATCAATTCTTGTGGATTCGCCCAGATTGAGGCCACCGGCGTGCTTACCGCCAGCGGCTCGCCGTTGCGATCCGTAATCATGCCCCGGTGGGCGGGAATACTTTCAGTACGAATCGTACGGGCATCCCCCTGGCCCTGCAGGAAACGGTAGCCGCGATCAACATCCAGCACCTGTAGCGTAAGAGCCCGCCAAACAAGCAATAATGCGAGCACCGACAAGCCCGCCAGAACAATGCGAAAGCGCCAGGGTGAGATCGGGGCCGTATCAGGCTGAGTCGCCATAAGACCTCACAATCACCACGTCCTGAATCTCGGGCGCACGCATTTTCAGCTTGCCTTCAGAGAGGCGCTGAATACGATCCGGCGATGCCCAAGTGCTTTGCTCCAGCAACAATCTTCCCCACTCTTCTTCCATCTTCATCGCATCGCGACGCAGATCCTGTAATTCACTAAACAGTTGCCGGGCCTGGTGGGAGCTTTGCACCACCGCCAATGCCGACATCACAACCAATACCAACACCACGGGCACCAACACCCCACCAAATGGAGAAGCGGCATCTCCGCCGACACCTTTTAACGACGCCAACGCGCGCGTTTTGGCGCGACGCGCGCTCGACCCGGTGTTGTTCCGCGGCTTGCGCAGGGCATGGTCACGACGCACCAAAACTGTCACGCCAGTTTCTCCGCCACACGCATAACCGCACTGCGAGCCCGGGCATTGGCGTTGACCTCGGCCTCGCTAGCCTTTACCGCTTTACCAATAATTTTCAAACGGCGATTGAGGCGATCATCAGTAACCGGCAGGTTCGCTGGCAGCACATCACCCTGGGCCTGGCGGCGAATAAACCGTTTAACCAAGCGGTCTTCAAGCGAATGAAAACTGATAATCACCAAACGGCCACCCACGGCTAAACGATCCACAACCCTATTCAAGAACCGCTCGAGATCCGCCAGCTCCTCATTGATATAAATTCGAATTGCCTGAAAGCTACGGGTTGCTGGGTGCTTGTGCTTCTCCCAGGAGGGATTCGCCTCGCTCACAATTTTTGCCAACTGCAGAGTTCGCTCAATCGGCGCTTCCTGGCGCGCCGCAACAATGGCAGCGGCAATACGCTTGGCGAAACGCTCTTCGCCGTACTCCTTCAACACCCAGGCAATATCGTTAGCTTCCGCTACTGCCAGCCACTGAGCGGCACTGACGCCGCGAGTGCAGTCCATCCGCATATCGAGGTCGCCGTCACGCAAAAAGCTGAAACCGCGCTCCGCATTATCGAGCTGGGGAGACGACACCCCGAGATCAAGCAGTACACCGGCGAGCTCACCGTCCAGCCCTGCCGTCAGCAGGTGCTCGGAAAAATCCGCGAAAGAACCCTGAACAATTGAGAAACGAGGGTCGATCTTCGCCAGCGCCTCTCCCTCGGCAATCGCCAGCGGATCCTTATCAATACCCAGAAGGTGACCACGCTCATCGAGCTGCTGAAGAAGCAAACGACTGTGGCCGCCGCGCCCAAACGTGCCGTCGACGTATACCCCCGACGGATCATTTACGAGCGCCGCAACGGCTTCGTCGCGTAGTACTGTTAAATGCTGTTCCAAGTTTTACACCCTATAGTGACAGTGACAGCACTTCTTCCGGCATATCATCGATGTCGCCAACATCCTGAAGCATGTCGTTCCAGCCAGACTCACTCCACAACTCCAGTTTTTTGCCCTGCCCGATCAACATGAGTTTTTTCTCAAGGCAGGCGTATTCCCGCAGGGTTTGCGGCAACAGCACGCGACCATTTCCATCGAGTTCCAGGGGCGTGGCATACCCAAGCAGCAAGCGCTGCATCAACCGCGCTTTTCTGTTTATGTTCGGCAGCGCCTCAATCTTGGGTTGAAGCTCCTGCCATTGCGGCTCGGGGTAAACCAGCAGGCAACGCTCTTCGGTGTGGGCGGTAATCACCAACTTGCCATCACACTCAGATGCGAGGGCGTCGCGAATTTTGGCTGGAATCGCCAATCGCCCCTTCGCATCCATAGTGATTGCATGACTACCGAGAAACACTTTACCCCACCATTTTGTTCGTTTTGGGTATTGCACGCCACATAGACCCACAAAAACCCACATTTCTCCACTGAACGCCACTATATGAATTGACAAGCCTAAGTGTCAAGCGGAACAGGGGAGTGAAAGTGCGAGAAAATCGGCAAAATAGAAGGGAACGTGCAGAGAAAAAGCAAAAACACGAAAACCGAAAAACAAGAAACTTATTTAATATAAAGACATAGAAAGAACTCTTAAGGTAAAACCTTAAGAGTTGCGCCTTTTGAGGGAAATAATGCGATCTCTCGCCAAGAAAAAGTGAGTCGGCCTATAAGCCGGGTTCTGTCGTGGACGACCATTCATCTGGGATCTGCGTCACCGCAGACCTCAAGCAGCCTACCCGAATCCACTGCGGGCCGCAGCACCGGATTCCTATTTGGCCTTGCTCCAGGTGGGGTTTACCATCGCCGCGAACTGTTGCCAGTCGCGCGGTGCGCTCTTACCGCACCTTTTCAACCTTACCGGCGAACCGTCGTAAACGACAGTCGCTTAGGCGGTATCCTTTCTGTTGCACTTTCCGTAGGCTCTCGCCCCCCAGGGGTTACCTGGCACCTCGCCCTATGGAGCCCGGACTTTCCTCCCGCCAACCAGAGTAGAACCCTGACTCGCGAGCGGCCGCCCAGCCGACTCACTGTAAGAATAACCAGTAGTCAAACACAGTACAAGCCCCACCTGGCATTATTTACTTCAATTCATCCAAGGCATATTGATACAGGCGGTTTTTCTTAATGCCCGTTATCTGTGCCGCCAGAGCGCATGCCTGCTTCAATGGCAACTCATCACAAAGTATTTTTAAGACCTTTACGCCTTCCTCCGGAAGCGACTCATCACGAACATCTCGATATCCCGCCACCAGCACAACACACTCCCCTCGCTGCTGATCGGCATCCGCCGCCACCCACTCAGCCAGCTCCGCCGCCGGCTTGCGCACTACCGTTTCATAGAGCTTGGTCAGCTCCCGAGCCAACACCACCACCCGATCCGCTCCCATCACCGAGGAAATATCCCGCAACGATTCGAGCAAACGATGCGGCGCTTCATAAAAAATAAGCGTTCGAGTTTCCTTTTCCAAGGCGCTAAGCGCAGCGACACGCGCGCCTTGCTTAGCAGGCAAAAAGCCCTCGAATACAAAGCGGTCAGACGGCAATCCCGCCACACTCAAAGCCGCCACCATCGCACAGGCACCCGGCACTGGAACGACCCTGAAGCCCGCCGCCAACACCGCATCCACCAAGCGAAACCCCGGGTCTGAAATCAGCGGAGTGCCCGCATCAGAAATCAACGCAATACTGCGCCCCTCCCGGAGCTGATCGAGCAACTTCTCCACCGTCGCCCCATCACTGTGGTCATGGTAAGCCACTAAGCGGGTATCTATGCCAAAATGCTTCAATAACGGCCGACTTCGGCGGGTATCCTCCGCCGCAATGACATCTACTGTTTGTAGGACCTCGATCGCTCGCGGTACCATATCAGCCAAATTCCCTACCGGGGTGGCCACTACATAAAGATTGGGTGTTGCTTCCACGTATGGCGGTCCTTAATCAGTTTCAGCTCGCGCAGACTAACAACGGCGGATCAATGAAAACAAGGTTTATTACGTTAATCATTTTGGCAGCCACTCTGGCAGCCTGCTCCACAGCACCCGACCGCAGCGCACAGCGGCGCCCTCAACAGCGCCCCCCTGAATCCCGCCTCCCTGCGCCCAGCGAACGCGACGAACGTCAGCAGCCGAGCAGGCAACTCACCTTGAGGGACATCGGTTTCAACCCCGCCACAGCGCGCTCCGAGGACATCCCCATCTGGTTGGAACAAGCCCTCACTGCACCAGCGGAAATCGCGACCGAGTTACGCCTGCGCGCCGCAGAGGTGTTGCTGCGCGATGGCGAACCAGCACAGGCCGACGATGCGGTCAGTGAACTTGTCCTCCCCGAGCAGAGCCCCGAAAACGCGATTCGGCTGGCCCTCGTTCGCGCAAGGGTGCTGCGATCCTACGGAAAATTTAAAGACGCCCTCAGTATCCTTGCCGACCCATTGCTAGACAGCTACATCCATACCTCTCCGGTCAGGCGACAGATTCAGTTCCACCAAATGCGCGCAACTCTGTTTGCGATCGAAGGCGACAATCTTGCCGCGGCAAAAGAATGGACCTTCATTGACCCGCTGCTCACACGAGTTCAGCAGCCAGGCAACCGCGCAGCAATCTGGCAAGCGCTGATGGAAGCGCCCAGCCAGGCCTTGGCCGAGGTCACCCCAACCACATCTGACCGCGATTTTCTCGGCTGGCTGGAGCTTGCCGCCGTAGCCAAAAACAACCAAGGGGATCTTGAGGCGCAAATCAGTCAGCGCGATGCGTGGCTAAGCCGCTGGCCCAGCCACCCCGCCAACGCAGTGACCGGACTTCCCGGCGGACTCGACAAACTGGATGAACTGGTTGTCGGCCGCCCCAATCAGGTAGCCCTCATTCTGCCAGTCACCGGCAGGCTCGCCCGTTTCGGCAAGGCAATCCGCGACGGTTTTATTGCAGCCTATATTCAAGCCAGAGAACAGGGAGCCTTCGCCCCCACGATTCGGCTTTACGACAGCGCCAACGAGGACGCCGTCAATTTATACCAACGTGTCGTCCAGGAAGGCGCTGATATGATTATCGGCCCTCTGCAAAAAGAAAATCTTGAGGCGCTGGTACAGCAATCCCCCAACCTAATGGCCCGCCCTACCCTCGCCCTCAATCGAATCGAAGGCAATCGCTTCCCCAACGGTTTTTTCCAGTTTGGCCTAAACCCCGAGGACGAAGCCGTTCAGGTCGCCGATATCGCTCGCAAAAAAGGTTTTGAGCACGTGATGGTCATAAGCCCCCAGGGTAGCTGGGGCAGCAAGGTCGCTACCGCCTTCGTTGATCGCTGGCAGCAACTGGGCGGCAAAGTTGTCGCCAGCACCACATTCGACGCCAGCAGCAACAACTACTCCAAGCAAATCAAAGACACGCTGCAAATTAAAGACAGCGAACGCCGACGCAGCAAGCTACAGCAAATTGTCGGCCTGCGAATGGAGTTCGAGCCTCGCCGCCGCAGCGATATCGACTTTATTTTTCTGGTCGCCCATCCGGAAGAAGGGCGCTCAATTAAGCCCCTGCTTGCCTATCACTACGCCGGCAACCTTCCGGTATACGCCACGTCGCATATCTATCGCGGCATCGAGGATCCAACGCGCGATCAGGATATCAACGACGTCCACTTTATCGATGTGCCCTGGGTCTTCAACAAAACCTCAGCCATCCGCCAGACCATTGCGGATGAAATCCCTGGCAGCGGTCCCATGCAGAGAATGTATGCACTCGGTATCGACAGCTTCCGGCTACACCTGAGAATGGTGCAGCTCCGCCAGGACAACGAGGCCAGTGTTTTCGGTGAAACCGGCACCCTGTCTCTCAACGCGTTAGGGCAGATCGAAAGACAACTGGTACTGGCGCATATCAAACGGGGCCGCGCCGAAGTCAGCGTTACCGCGAAGGACGAAGACGCCAGCCAGGATCTGGCAGGAACGATCAATATCGATGGCAACACACCTTGATGTCGGCCAGCGCGCCGAAGCTAAAGCGGCCAAACTGCTGCGCCACAATCGCCTACGGATTATTGAGCGCAATTTTCGCTGCCGCTTCGGAGAAATCGACATTATCGCGTTGTCCAAGAGCCACCTGATCTTTGTCGAAGTCAGACACAGAAGCAATACAAAGCACGGCAGCGGCGCAGAGTCGGTCGACTTTAGAAAACAACAACGCATTATGCAGACCGCACAATTTTTTTTGAGCAGCGGACGCTATCGCAACTTACCCTGCAGGTTTGATGTCATAGAATCGACGCTCGACCAACACGGCCAGCTGCAACTGCACTGGCTGCAGAACGCGTTTCAGTAACACAGCATCGGGATATTTGAATGGAGTACACCGACCAGGTTATCGATATCTTTCACCAACATATCGAAAGCTGTATGTACACTATGGAGTCGGTCAGCGAAGCCATCGCACGCGCCAGCCAGTGTATCGTCGAAAGCATGCTCAACGAGCGCAAAGTGATCTGTTGCGGTGAAGGCACCCACGGCCTGATCGCCCAGCATATGGCGACGAACCTGCTAAACAGCTTTCAGCGTGAACGACCGTCACTGCCTGCACTGGCACTTTCCGCCGATGCGGCCTCTGCGACGGCGATTGCCGCGCAGTCTGGCTACAACGATATTTTCGCCAATCAAATTCGCGCCCTCGGTCAGCCGGGGGACTGCTTATTACTGGTGTATCACGGCAGCGGAAACTCAAACACCCTGCGCTGCATTCAAGCAGCCCAGGAACGTGACATGCGAGTCATTGCACTGAGCAATATGGGTGGCGGCGACGCCAGCGCATTGCTTCAGACCGAGGATATTGAGCTGGCCTTCCCCATCGAAGACCGCACCCGCCTGGTCGAGATGCAATTGGTTGCCATACACTGCATCTGCGAATTGATCGACACCCACCTATTTGGACACAGCCATTGATGAACCCTCACCACCGCCTGCTTGCCGCCATTGTCTGTGCGCTCAGCCTGAGCGCCTGCACCAGCATACTGACCGCAACCGCCGAAGGGCCAATTGTGGAGGATCCTGGCAGCCGCACGCTGGGCAGCTACATCGACGATCAAATTATTGAGACCAAGATTTCGGTCAACATCAGTAAGACCGACCCCGCTCTGCAATCCGCACCAATCGACGTCAACTGCCACAACGGCATTGTCCTACTCACTGGCCAAGTCGACAGCGAAGAGCTCAAACTGAAAGCTGGAGACGTTGCCAACAAGCTGCGCAAAGTGCGCAAGGTTCACAACGAGCTGGTGGTCGCCCCACCGATTAGCCTGCTGGCGAGCAGCAATGACAGCTGGATCAGCACCAAAGTGAAAAGCAAGATGTCCCTGGAAAGCACCCTGGACGCTTCTCGCATAAAAGTCATCACCGAAAACGGCGTCGTGTATTTGATGGGACTGGTGTCCCGCTCGGAGTCCGAAATTTCCGCGAGAATCGCCAGCGAAACCGGCGGTGTTCAGAAAGTCATCAGGGTGTTCGAGTATTACTGAAGGCCGGTAACAGCCCGCCGCGCAACGACGGGCTACTTTACGACCTTGAGGCTTGGCTTAACGCCCTTGGGGCTCTTTTCCCCGGGCTTCGGCCCCGACGGCGGCGGCAGGGTCTCGTCGCTGGTATCAAACAGCATCCCCTGACCATTTTCGCGGGCGTATATGCCCTTTACCGCCCCAACGGGCACACGCACATCCTGCGCGACCCCGCCAAAACGACCACGAAAACCCATTTCGTCGTTACCAACATCCAGCCCCACAATCGCAGAGGGAGAGATATTCAATACAATCTGCCCCTCCTCGACATACTGCTGCGGCACCTGTACCCCCGTATATTCTGCATCAACCAAAATATACGGAGTACAGTCGTTATCAACAATCCACTCGTAGATAGCGCGGATCATGTACGGGCGGCTGGATGTCATCACCATATCAAATAACCTTAGGCCACAGAGGCCTCAGAACGCAGCTCACGCTCTTTCTCGGTCAGGCTCTCCTGGAATGAGGGGCGCTCAAACAAACGCTCCATATAGTCCAACAGGGGCTTAGACTGGCGAGTCTGGGGCAGCTCCACACCCAACTGCGGCAGACGCCACAATATAGGAGCAAGACAGCAGTCAACGAGCGTGAATTCATCGCTCATGAAAAACGGCTTTTCAGCAAAAATTGGCGCGATTGTCAGCAGGCTGTCCCGCAAATCCTTTCTCGCCTTATCGGTGGCCTTTGCGTCGCCATCCGACAGGATTTCGTCAACCAGGCGACACCAATCCCGCTCAATGCGGTAAATAAACTGGCGGCTCTCGCCCCGCGCAACAGGGTATACAGGCAGCAACGGCGGATGCGGGAAACGCTCATCCAAGTATTCCATCATGACCTTGGACTCATACAGCGCCAGGTCTCGGTCAACCAAGGTCGGCAGATTATTATAGGGATTCAGCTCCGACACCTCTTCGGGCAGATTCTGCGGATCCACATCAATAATATCCACGGTCACCCCTTTCTCCGCGAGAACAATTCTCACGCGGTGGCTATAGTGGCTCGCCGCATCGGAAAAAAAAGTCATGGTCGAACGCTTGGCAATAACGCCCATGGAACTCACCTCAAATCATAGTCTTAAACAAAAAAACGGGCAGACACCTTTACCGGCGCCGCCCGCTCACAAAGAGATGCAGTGCTTGGTCAGTGCACGTCCTTCCAATATTCGCGGTTCAGGAGATAAGCGAATACGAAGAAAACAGCAATGAACAGCAATACGAAAACGCCGATATGCTTACGCTTGGCCTGGGCGGGTTCGCCCATATATTCCAGGAAATTCACAAGATCGTAGACAACCTTGTCGAACTCTTCCGGGCTCAGCGCCCCTTCAGTAGCATAGGTATAGCTGCCACAAGGGTTCAAAGCATGTCCATCTTCGCCGTACAGCACATCTTCGCCAGTCAGCGGATCACGCAGTATACCACCATTTTCAGCATGCACCGGACCAGGCGCACAAACAGGCATACCCTGCAGCTCAGCCAACACATGGGGCATACCCACATCTTTGAACACCCGGTTGTTCACGCCGTAGGGGCGCGAAGGGTCGGTGTAGAAGTTACGCAGGTAGGTGTACAGGTACTCGGTGCCACGAGCACGGGCAATCAGCGTCAAATCCGGGGGCGCTGCGCCGAACCACTTTTTGGCATCGGCCACATCCATTGAATTTTCCATCAGCGCACCAATCTTGGCAGACTGGTCAAACTTCAGATACTGTTCAAACAGATCCTCAGGAATATTCAGGTCGGTCGCAACACGCTGGTAGCGACCATATTTCAGCGAGTGACAACCCATACAGTAGTTCATATAGGTCGTCGCGCCGGATTGCAGAGACGCCAGGTCAGTCACATCGGTCTCAATAGCGTCGCAGTGCATGGTGCCGCAGTCAAACTCAGACTCTGAACCCGCCGCCTTCAGTGGCAGGATAGTCAGCAGCAGAACACCAACCAACACCAGCATACTCTTCCAGAAGCCCATACCACCGCTAGTCACGCGAGTCGGCTCAGGCTTGGTTTTCTCGAGGCTGGTCCACACCGGCATCAGCAGGAAGAAGCCGAAGTAAATGATCGAGCAAATGCGTGCCAGCAGCGTGCGCCCTTCGGTTGGTGCTTTCACACCCAGCACACCCAGGATCAGGAAGGCAGCTGTGAATACAATCAAGGCAACCTTACTGTACATACCACGATAGCGAATCGATTTAACCGGGCTGCGATCCAACCAGGGCAGCAGGAACAGAATCGCCACAGAAGCCGCAAAAGCGATAAAGCCCAGCAGCTTATCAGGCACCGCACGCAGCACCGAGTAGAACGGCGTGAAATACCAAACCGGAGCAATGTGAGCAGGCGTTTTCAGGCCATCAGCGATTTCAAAATTGGCGTGCTCAAGGAAGTATCCGCCCATCTCTGGCATAAAGAAAATCACGCCACAGAACACGAACAAGAACACTGCTACCGCCGTCAGGTCATGCACGGTGTAGTAAGGATGGAAGGCAACACCATCAACGGGAATACCGTCAGGGCCTTTGTTCTTCTTGATTTCCACACCATCAGGGTTGTTTGAACCCACTTCGTGCAGTGCCAGCAAGTGCAATACCACCAGCGCCAGCAACACGATCGGCAACGCCACGACATGGAGTGCAAAGAAGCGATTCAGAGTGATACCGGAAATCAAGAAATCACCGCGAACCCACTGAACGATATCTTCACCGATGACAGGAATCGCGCCAAACAGCGAGATGATTACCTGTGCACCCCAGTAGGACATTTGCCCCCAAGGCAGCACATAACCTACAAACGCCTCAGCCATCAGGATCAGGAAGATAAACATCCCGAATACCCAGATCAGCTCACGTGGCTTTTTGTATGATCCGTACAGCAGAGCGCGGAACATGTGCAGGTACACTACGATAAAGAACGCCGAAGCACCAGTGGAGTGCATATAACGGATGATCCATCCGTAATCCACATCCCGCATGATGTATTCAACAGAGCGGAAAGCTTCTTCGGAACTTGGGGTAAAACTCATGGTCAACCAGATACCGGTCAACAGTTGGTTTACCAGCACCAGCAGGGACAGCACCCCAAAGAAATACCAGAAGTTAAAGTTTTTTGGCGCGTAGTACTTACCCATATGGGTATCCCATGCGCGCATGATTGGCAGGCGGGCATCAACCCAGTCGCGCAGACCAACTAGCATCTTAATCATTACGCAGCTCCCTGATCGACACCGATTACTAAGACATTGTCACCCTCATATGAGTATGGGGGGATAACCAGATTTGTTGACGCGGGAGAACCGTTGTAGACGCGACCCGCGAGATCGAAACGAGAGCCGTGACAGGGGCAGAAGAAACCACCAACCCAGGCCTTGCCACCCAAGTCGGGCACACCCACTTCTGGACGGTGCTTGGGAGCGCAACCCAGGTGAGTACACAGGCCAATCAGCACCAGATATTCGGGCCGAATTGAGCGAGTGATACCTTCAATATATTCCGGCTGATCCGCATTTTCGGAATCCGGGTCTTTCAGGTAAGACGTGATCGTTTCAAGCTCTTTAAGCTGCTTTTCGGTGCGACGCAGCACATACACTGGCTTACCACGCCATTCTACGACCACCATCTGGCCAGGCTCGACCTTACTGATATCCGCCTTTACTGGAGCACCGGCCGCTTTTGCTTTCGCGCTCGGATTCCAGGAGCCGACAAATGGAGTTGCCACACCGACCACGCCCGCCGCGCCGACAACCGAAGTCGCCGCCGTCAGAAAGCGTCGGCGC
>JBFEVY010000083.1:0-11619 GCA_041546665.1 Spongiibacteraceae bacterium
ACGCCTCCCCGTGTTGGGTGACACGCTGCCGTTTTTGACACGCTATCTAGCGCTTACACAGGAAAAATATGCGCAGTACGGACCAATTTTTCGTTCGAATGTACTGCTGCAAAAAAGCGTGGCGTTGCTGGGGCCGGAGTACAACGAGCTGGTCTTGAAGGACAAGGACAAAATTTTCTCCAGTAAAAAGGCGTGGGATCCGCTGCTTGATCGCCTGTTTCCAAATGGGCTGATGTTGAAAGATTTTGAAGACCATCGCTTTCAACGGAAAATCCTCCAGGCGGCCTTTAAAAAGGAGGTTTTGACCGGCTACCTCGATGTGATGATGCCGCGCCTGCAACAAGGCGTTGCGGAATTTCCGAAAAATCGTCAATTTGGTTTTAAAGACAGTATTAAAGCGCTGTTGCTCGAAGTGGCTGCCCAGGTGTTTATGGGTGTGGAAATGGGCAAAGAGGCGGACCAGATCAACAAGGCATTTCTCCACGCGATGGAGGCTTCATTGGCAGTAGTGAAGCTGCCTATTCCTGGCACTACCTGGTATAAGGGAATCAAAGGGCGCGAAACCCTGGTTAATTTTGTGAACAAGCACATCGAGATCAAGCGCAAGACGGAAAGTCGTGACTTTTTCTCTCAGTTTTGCCATGCCCGCGATGAAGATGGGAATTACCTCTCCGACGAGGCAGTGTGCGACCACATCATCTTCTTGTTATTTGCCGCCCACGACACCACAACCAGTACGCTGTGTTCCATTGTCTATGCCTTGGCGCAGAACCCGCAATGGCAAGATATTTTGCGGGATGAATACCTCGCATTGGGCAAAGCGCAGCCCGAATACACTGAACTCGCGGAATTGAAAAATACCGAGCTGGTATTTCAAGAAGCGCTGCGCATGTACCCCCCGGTACCGGTTATTCCGCGTCGTTGTATTGCCGATACCGAGATTGGTGGATACCACATACCGAAAAATACCGCGGTTGGCGTGTCGCCGCTGTTTACCCATTATATGGAAGAGTGGTGGACGGAGCCGACCAAGTTTGATCCCCTGCGTTTCTCGCCTGAACGCGCGGAACACAAAAAGCACTTCTTCCAGTGGCTGCCCTTCGGTGGTGGCAGTCATAAATGTCTGGGGCTTAATTTTGCGGAGATTCAGGTCAAGCTATTTTTGTTTGCACTGCTTCGTGATTACCGTGTGGAAGTGAAGCCTGGATACAGCATGCAATACAACGCTGTGCCGATTTCCTTCCCGACGGACGGACTGCCAATTACCTTGAAGCAGCGCTGAAAATAAGGCGCTGCGAGCCTGTTAGCTGAACAGCTTTGCCATCATCCATTTGACGTCGGCCTCTTTGGAGGCGGCGTTAGGCAGGTGTTCCAGCAGCGGCTGTGCAATGCCTATGGCGATCATAAGACGCGCTCTACGGAGCGCTTCTACTTCGTCAAAGCCCATAGAGTGAAAATTTTTCTGTAGAAACGCCAGTAGCAGTCTGTCCGCCTTTGACACTGCGTCGGCGACCCGGGGGTCATGGCGCCCCCAGTGGCGCATAACCTGGTCAATTTCAGCAATATTGCTGTCGCGCCAGTATTGGATGATACCCCCTATCGCCTGCAATGGTTCGCCGTCGGTTTGTTGCTCAATGGCACTGTGAATACCTTTGTGTATCTGTCCTGCCCAAGCTTCGACGACGGCGTCGATCAGTTCGTTTCTACCCTTGAAATGCCAGTAAAAACTGCCTTTCGACACGTTTAGATGCTTGCACAACTTGTCGATAGTGATGGCGTCATATCCGCCGGTCTCGGCCATGATGTCGAATGCCAGGTCGATAAAGTCCTGTTTGCTCAGGCGGTTGTTGAGAGAAGCCACTTTCACGAATTTTAATCCCGATCTACGTAAAGAATATTGACAATTAAAAATACCATACTGTATGGTATGGAAAGTCAAACAATAACCCTAAAAAGCCTATTTGGCAAAAAAGAGGTCATATTCGTGCTGGAGACGTTAACCCAGGTATTGGGACCCTACTACCTCAAGATCAAGTTTGTTCATTTGCTCTTCGCCACCATGTGGCTGTGGAGCACCTCGGTGGCGTATCTGAATTATGTGGTGCCGACGATGAAGGCCTGGTTGCGTTCGCCAAATTCAGAAGATGCACTTCGTGATCGAAATTCCATGATGGAGCGTTTTGACCACGGCGTTATTCTTGAGCACATTGCCTTCCCGGTCGTGTTGCTTAGCGGCGTTTGTTTGCTGTTGGCTGGCGGTTGGACAGCGCAGAGCTACTGGCTGGTTATTAAATTGAGCGTCGTTGTTCTTGTGTTTCTGCCAATTGAGATTATCGACTACTGGCTGTCTCACTTTGGCGGTAACAAGCTTGCATTCCGACGCCGGGCGAATGTCGATGCCTTGGCTTCGCCGCGATACGAGCAGCTAGTGCAATATCATTGGTGGTTTCTGGTCGTAACGACACCGATTATTGCAACAGCCGGCATGTTGGTTGTCTATCTCGCTACTGTTAAACCCGCCTAGGAGGGCAGAGTAATGCAAATGGATTCATCAATAGCGCGGGAATTTAATGTTACCCCCAAGCGCCTGAGAATCATCGCAACGTCGATGGCCTTGTATCTTTTTCTGGTTGTGTGGCCAGTATCGGATTGTGTTCGATACTTCTGGGCCGGAGACCCCGGTGCGTTCAGTTTACAGCGGATGTTGGTGGCCTTTTTTGTGGCATTAGGCTTTGGTATCTATGCCTATTTGCAAATGCGCCGTCTAACGATTGTCGATAACGCTTGAACCTTGTCACGGGGGAATAATAATGAAAAAGACCATGCTAATGATTGGTGGCGCTCTGTTGGTAAATAGCACGGTATCCAATGCCGTCGAACAAGCATCAAAACCGCGCCGTGACTACATCGAAGAGGTTGTGGTAACTGCGCAAAAGCGCAGCGAATCAATCCAGGATGTTCCAATCGCGGTTTCCGTACTCAGTGCTGACCGCATGCGCAATTCGGCGATGGAGTCCTTTGAAGATGTGTCAATGGCCAGCCCCAATACCGAAATTAATATGACGCCTGGTTATGTGCAGGTTGGAATGCGGGGGCTGAACTCTCCGATCAATGACGGTATGGAACAATCCGTCGGATTTTATGTTGATGGCATCTATTACGGTAAAACAGCGTTTTTACAGGATGCCTTTCTGGACCTTGCAAGGGTGGAATTATTGAAGGGGCCGCAGGGAACGCTGTTCGGAAAGAATTCCGTTGCCGGTGCGATCAACGTGACCAGTGCCAAACCAGGGGATGAGTGGGAAGCGTCTCTTAGCCTTGTTGGCGGTGAGCTGGGAAACAAAAAAGTGGAAGCGATGGTTAACGCTCCGCTGATTGACGAACGACTGTCATTGCGTCTGGCGGCCACCCGCCACGAGCGCGACGGTTATGTGCACAACACCCTGCGTGGAGAAGACGAAAAAATTGTCGACAAGGAGGGGCTTCGCGCGCGCTTGTTGTTCAATGCCACCGATGACCTTAGCTTATTGTTAACCGCTTACACGGGCAGCTCCCACGACACGGGTCAGGGTTGGGAGCCCTACCAACTGGAAGCGGGTGCAGCATTAGTACACGGTCTGTTTGATTCTGGTCTGGAAGACCGGTTTGACTACCAGAGCCATACCAATGCGCCTAATCGCAGCGACAGCGATACGGATGTCATGAATCTTGAGATGAACTGGGATGTCGGTGAGCACCTCGTTACATTGATTGCAAGTCATGCCGCTGCTGACGAATTCCTGTATCTCGATGCCGATACCGCGTCGGCACCGATCGCGGACTGGGGCCGTTCCACTGATTACAAGCAAGATATGCTGGAGCTTCGCCTGACTTCAGGCCCCGGCGAGTTTGAATATATCGTGGGTCTGTTTGGTTTTCGATCGGACAATACCTTGGTAGGAGATCTGCGGATGCTGCCGGACCAGTTGTTGGCAGATGTGGTTGGCGAGGCTTTGGGTTTGTCAGGTTTGCTTGATGCACTGTCGATACTCGATCCCATTCTGACACCAATAGATAACCTGCTGTCTGGTCTGACTACAGACAATCTCCACCAGTTGTACACGCAAAAAACGGAAACTCGCGCGGTATTCTCGCAATTTACCTGGAATATTACCGATGAGCTGAGTGTCATTGCGGGGCTTCGTGCCTCTAGCGAAACGAAAGACGTGGTCATTGATCAGGACTATGAGTCTACGGGCCTGCTATTACAGGCGGCATTTGGGGTTACAGAATACCGCTTGGATGATTCTCGGGACGAGTCTAACTTCGCGCCGAAACTGTCGATCAAATACGCTCTGGGAGACGACCTGCTTTACGCGTCCTATGCAGAGGGATTTAAAGCTGGTGGTTATAACCCCCTTGCAAGAACGGCGGACGAGGCGGTATTTGATCAGGAAACCGCGGTGGCCTACGAATTGGGTTACAAGCTCAGCGCGCTTGAGGGGGCCTTGACCCTGAATGCGGCGGCTTACCATACCCGTTTTAGTGACATGCAGATTCAGGCGTTTATTGGTAATGGCTTTATTGTCAGCAATGCTGCAGAAGCGGTGACCAAGGGCGTAGAGTTCGACCTGAATTTTCAACCTTTTGCGGGGACGCAGATTTTCGCCAGCTGGGGTTATACCGATGCGCGGTTTGAGAAATTTACCGACGGTCCCTGTATGGCCGGTGACAGTGCAGAAACCTGTGACCTGACCGGTGCAAGATTGCCGCGGGCGCCGGAGTATAGTGCTACGGCGGGCTTCAATACTGCGATCCCGGTATTTGATAGTGGTGCAGCCTTTGTGATTGGCAGCGATTTAAACTGGCGCGATGATATTTTCTTCGACCTCGATCAGGACCCGATAGATAGTCAGGAGGCTTACCACCTGATTAATCTTCACGCGGGAATAATCGATCTCGATGGTGCCTGGCAGTTTATGGTACATGTGAAGAATCTAGAAGATCGTACCGTGCGTCAGTTCTCCGCCGACCTGCCCATTTTTGAGGGGTCCCATATGGGCTTCCTGCAGCCGCCACGAATTATTACGGCGAACCTTAACCTACATTTCTAACGACAGGCACAATTCGTCAGTAATCTCTTTGGCGCTGCACTTATCATTTTGCTCAAACGCAGTGGTAAGTGCAGCGCATTGTGCCGACCGGCCTTTATTTGAACACTTTCCCGACCTGCCGCTGCGGGCCTTTCTCTAGTGTCCCCTCGCTCTCTGTTAGGAGTTCATAGTCTGGCTGGCCCAGTCGCGCTGCTTCAACTCAAAAACCATACTTAATACAACGTCGTATGACCTTTGGCAGGCTGGTTTGGCTGCCGTTTTGAGCAATTTGCAGGTATTCAGCAGTGTTGACTAAATGTTGTGTCGAAGGTAGTCTGTCAGGCATCTTGGCGTTTGCTGAAAATAGGATTGCTAGCAGGTGCCAAGGGAAGCGGGGCCAGCTAAAACCGCATTCGATTAATAATATTTCGCCGCAAAGGCAGCTTGGCTTGAACCTCTCTAAGCGCTTGCCGAACAAGGCGAATTGGCTGCCATAGTGGCAGGCTACTGTTTTCGGAGTCACTTCAACAATGAATTTCGAACTTTCCGCAGATCAGCGGATGATGTGCGAGAGCTTCGCACGCTTCCTGAACGAACAAAGCAGCACGGAGCGGGTACGCGCCGCCGCAGAAAAGGGTGGATTTGACCCCGAGATGTGGCGGGGACTCGCGGAATTGGGCGCATTTTGCCTGCGTGTGCCAGAGGACCTGGGTGGTCTGGGACTGGGCATCATGGATGCCATGGTATTGATGGAAGAAGCGGGGCGCACCCTGGCTTCAGGCCCGCTGGCGGAAACTCTGGTGGCGTCTCAGGTATTGGCGCAGTTGGCGGCTGATTCCCAGGCGGAGTTGTTGGAAGCACTGATTTCCGGCACCAAGGTTGTGACCATTGCGATGAAAGACCTTGCCGAACAGCCCTTGCAGTGGGTGGCTGGTGGCGCGGTGGCCGAGGCGGTTATCGCACGCAAGGGCGACCAGATTGTGTTGGTGAGCCTGCCCGCGGGTGAAAGCCGCGGCGAGGAAAATCTCGCTTCCACACCGATTGCGGAACTGAATCTGGCCGCAGCGAGTACTGTGGTTCTGGGTGAGGGCGCGGAAGCCCTGGCGACCTTTGCCAAGGGCCTGGAGGAATGGAAACTCCTGATGGCTACTGCCTTGTCAGGCCTGACCCGTGAAGCGGTACGTCTGGCTGCAGAATACGCCTGTGAGCGGGAGGCCTTTGGGCAGCCAATTGGCGCTTACCAGGCCATGTCCCACCCCCTGGCTGATCTGATTACCGATGTGGACGGTGGCAAATACCTGACCTGGAAGGCCGTTCACGATATCAGCAAAGGGGAAGTCGATGCCGCGGCGAAGATTTCCATGTCGATCTGGTGGAATACTGACACGGCGGGCCGCGCGGTAACCCAGGCTCTACATACCTTTGGTGGCTACGGACTGGCGACCGAATCAGATATCCATTTGTACAACCTGCGTGCCAAGGCCTGGCCGCTGGTGTGCGGCGATCCTGCTGATTTCCTGGAGGAAGCCGGCCGCCGTCTCTATGCGGGCGAATCCGTGGCTTTGCCCGAGGTTGGCGAAATCTCCATCGACTTTGACCTGGGCGATGAAGCCCGCGCCATGGCCAAGGAACTCGACGATCTGTTCAATGAAATCCTGACGCCGGAACTGCGCGCCAAAGCGCACTATTCCTTTGACGGTTACGACGCGGGTGTAAATAAAAGGCTGGCTGAGGCGAAGTTCCTGTTCCCGGCCTGGCCGAAGGAATACGGCGGTCGCGAAGCCGAACCCTATGTCCGCAATGCCCTGGCAGCGGTGTGGGAAAAGCAGGGCTGGACCAGCCACCCGGTGGGCACCTCAATGCTGGTCGGCACCATGATCATGAAGTGCGGCAACGACTTCCTGAAAGAAAAAGTGCTGGGTGAAATTGTCGCCGGTGACGCAATCTGCAGTCTGGGCTACTCCGAGCCGGGTTGTGGCTCCGATGTGTTTGCTGCAAAAACCAAGGCAACCCAGTTGGAAGATGGCAGCTGGCGCATTGATGGCGCGAAAATGTGGACCAGCGGCGCCAATATTGCCCAGTATGTATTGATGCTTACCCGGACTGACCCGGATGTGCCCAAGCACAAAGGCTTGACCATGTTTGTGGTACCGCTGGATTCTCCGGGTATTGAAATTCAGGCTGTTCACACCTTCCAGGACGAGCGCACCAATGCCACGTTCTACGATGGGGTGGTGATCGATGATCGCTATCGGATCGGTGAAGTGAACGGCGGTGTGAAAGTGATGGCCGCAGCGCTTGAGCTGGAACACGGTGGCGGTTTCAGCAAGAGCCAGTTCGCCATGACCGAGGCGGCGGAGCAGCTGTGTCGTGACATAACGAAAAGCGGTCGTCCCCTGATTGAGTACGCGGACACCCAGAAACGTCTGGCCCGTACCAGGATGCACGCCCATATTTCAGAGGTACTGGGTAACCGCGCGCTGTGGGTTGGCGTGGAAAAGCTGCCCAATCTCGCCTACGGTCCGATGACCAAAATGTTCTCGTCCGAAAAGTTTCAATCAGACTCGCGGGATCTTCTGGAACTGACGGCGCCGCATTCCCTGTCCAAGCGCGAAGGGCCTGCGGGCGAGCTCAACCTCGCTTATCGCCATGCCCACGGCACGACCATTTATGGTGGCACCAGTGAAGTGCATCGCAGCATGATCGCCGAGCGCGCGCTCGGCCTGCCTCGTACCCGCGGTTAAAGGAGAGAGTGATGTCAGAAGCACCCCATCTACTGGTTAGCGAAGAGGGCGCGATCCTTATCGCCACCCTGAACCGCCCGGAAAAACTCAATGCCTTGACTGGGCAGACCATGGCGTTGTTCGAAGAAGCACTGCACCGGTTTCGGGATACGCCAGAGCTGAAAGTCATGCTGATTCGCGCTACAGGCCGCTATTTCTGCGCCGGGGCGGATTTGCGCGACGGCGCGAAAGACGGCCCGCCGGAGATTGATAACACCGGTGTCAAAATCCGGGAAAAGCATCGCCTGCAATTGCACGGCATGCATCGCATTTACGACGAGATGGAGCATATCGAAAAGCCTATCGTTGTCGCGCATCACGCAGCTTGTGTGGGTGGCGGACTGGAAATGTCGCTGTCCTGTGATTTCCGGCTCGCGGCGAAAAGTGCCAGTTACGCCTTTCCAGAGGGCAAGTTCGGGGTGTTGCCCGCCTCAAATGGCGTGAGTCGGTTAGCCCGTATCGTCGGTACCCATTGGGCCCGCTACCTGATTATGGCCAACCTGCCTGCGGACGCAGAGCGTGCCTTGATTATGGGGCTGGTTCACGAGGTCTTTCCCGATGAGAGCTTTGAAGACGATGTGATGAATTTCTGTCGCCACCTGGCTAAGCAGCACGGTGAGCAGATGGGGACGGCAAAAATAGCTATAGAGCTTGCACATGATGTTGGCCTTGCCCAAGCCCGGCAGGTTGAACGCATGGCTAACAGCGCGTTAATGCTGAACCCTGATTATCTCGCGGGAATCGAAAAATACATCGCCGCTCTGGGTGGCAAGGGCAAGGATAAAAGCGAATAAGCCCCGCGCTGTGTTGTTACAAGACTGCGGCGCGCGAAGCGACTTTTCTCTCGATCGCTGATATTAACGACTACTTGGATAAAGCTAGATGGAATTCGCCTGGAATGAAGAGCAGCGGGCCTTTCGCCAGACTGTTCGCACTTTTCTGGAAAAGAACCTCCCCAATAACTGGGAGGAGCTGGCTCACGGGCCGGGCTCGGAAGCACAGACGACGTTTTCGAGAAAGTTCTGTGGCGCGCTGGCTGAGCAGGGGCTGCTGATTCCGCATTGGCCCGCAGCCTGGGGTGGTCGCGATGCCGATCCCTGGACGGCATTTATTCTCGCCGAAGAAATGTGGATGGCGGGGGAGCCCCGCGGCGGTCAGTATATGAACGTCAACTGGATCGGCCCGACCTTGATGAAATACGGCTCCGAGGCCCAGCAACAACAGTTTATCCCGCCCATGGCGCGGGGCGAGACGCTCTGGTGTCAGGGCTTTTCCGAACCTGAATCTGGTTCAGATCTGGCCTCGTTGCGCACCCGCGCAGACAAAGAGGGCGAAACCTACCGCATCAATGGTCAGAAAATCTGGACCTCCTACGCGGGGGATGCCGATACTTGCTTTCTATTGGCGCGGACTGCGCCGGGCAAGGGGGGGATCTCGATATTCCTGATTCCCATGGATACTCCCGGTATCACGGTTCGTCAGATCCCCAGCATTATCGGCGAGGGCGATATTCACGAAGTCTTTTTTGATGACCTGATTGTTCCCGAGTCAGCACGTCTTGGCGAAGAGGGGCAGGCCTGGGAAATTATCGGCACGGTTCTATCGTTAGAGCGGGTGGGGATTCCACGCTTTGCGCTGGCATCACATATGCTCGACCGTGCAGTTGATATCCTTAAAACTGCAGGTCGCTTCAATCAGGGGGCGATTGAACAAGCCGCCCGGGCGAAAGCCGCCTGCGAGGCCTCTCGCCTCTATAGCTATAGCATTATTGATCAGCGCTGCAAGAACATCACGCCAGGGCCGGAGGCCAGCGCTGGGCGTTTTGCCACCGTGAATTGTGAACGACTGGTCTCGGAGTTTGTCGTGGAGCATATTCCCGAAGCCCTGTGTGGAGATCAGCCGATGCTGCTGGCCCACCACCAGCGGGGTATTGTCGCCGGTATCGCGTCGGGTGCCGCGGAAATTCAGTTAAATGTTATTGCTACGCAAATGTTGCAACTGCCGAGGGAGCCGCGCTAATGGATTTCGCATTAAATGACGACCAGCTCGCTGTTGCCAGCGAGCTGGATAAACTGGCCGGGCAGTTTGAAAGCTCGCCAGTGGATTTTCACGGCTTTGCACTGGTCAGTGAAACGCTGGATCAGCAGTTGGAAGAAAGTCAGTTTTTCGAGATCGCGGCAATGCCTGAAATGGGGCCATTGTCTGCGGCCCTGGCAACAGAGCGCCTGGCTCGCTTGCCATACACCGCCGAAATCGCCTTGTCGATGTTGCTCAGGCCCGCACTGGATCTGGAGTTGCCCCGTCCCTTCGCGGTGATGGAGCATGGCCGGCCCGGGCGTTTTGTCGCTACGGCAAAAACACTGATCATAATCGACGGCGACAATATTGGTATCGCCCACCCCGCAGAGGGCGATGTTGAGGCTTTGCCCGACTCGTTATATGCCTACCCCATGGGGCGTTTGGTCGGTACGCCGGAAATCAAATCGCTGTCTGACGAGCAGGCGGAAACCGTGCGCACCTGGATGCGGATTGCCTGCGCCGCAGAAATGGCAGGTCTCCTGAAAGCTGCCATTGACGCCACTGTTGAGCATATCAGTGTCCGCAAGCAGTTTGGGCGCCCGCTGGGCACTTTTCAGGCGCTGCGCCACCGCATGGCAGAATGTACGGTGCTGGCGGGTGGTGTCCGCAACCTCGCTCTCAAAGCGGCATGGTCAGGCGACGCAGGGGATGCCGCACTGGCGGCGTTTCACGCCCAGGACAGTGCCACACGTACCATTTACGATGTTCACCAGATGTCCGGTGCCATGGGTATGACCCTGGAAATGGATCTGCATCTGTGGACTTACCGGATGAAAGCCCTGTTGTCTGAATTGGGTGGTCGCGGCGGCCAGGCGGCGGCGGTGGCCGCGCACTGCTTTGACGCGGCTTAGGAATACATTGCCGTGAACACTGCGATGACCCCCGAGGAGCTTACTGAGCAGGGCTGGAAAAGTATCGAGGCCGGTGGCTTTACCGGTGTTGTTGGCCCGTTCTGGATCAAGAATGATGGCGATGCCATCGCTGCCGGTTTGATAATTGAAGAGCGCCACTGCAATAACCACATCGGCACCGTTCATGGTGGTGTGGTGATGACCTTTGCCGATATCGGGTTAGGCTGTGGTGTTTCCAATATTATGGGTGAAAAACGCTTTGGTTGTGTAACCACGTCCTTGAATACCCAGTTTATTTCCGTTGCGCGCATTGGGGAGTTTATCTACTGCGAGCCGGAAATAATTCGCAAAAGTCGGCAATTGATTTTTGTGCGGGGGCTGATCAAAACCGGCGATAAAGTCATTGCCAGTTGTGAGGGGATCTGGAAGTTGATGGATTCCGCCAGCTGATTGTTTGGCTTGGTGTTTTTTTTAATTTTCTTATTTGCTAGGTTTCGCCCTGCTGGGCGACTTACTTTCTCTTTGCTTGCCCAAAGAGAAAGTAAGCAAAGAGAAACGGCACCCCTGCATCACCGCCGATGGCAAAAAACGCCATCGGTTCCCTGTGCTTCTCGAAGCCGAACGGGCGCTGCGGAACTCGCTTCGCTCAAACAGTCCTCGCGCTAATCCGTTCAGCTTCTGCGATGCTCGGCGGCGCTGAAGGGGCCCAGATGCCGCACCTTGACGATGAGCCTTTCACGTATTGGTTTATTGCCGGGACGCTCCCCCCCCTTTGAGCTCACCGAGCATCGCAGAAATTCAATGAAAAGGCTTTTAGCGAGGACTGTTTGAGCC
>JBFEVY010000213.1:0-6380 GCA_041546665.1 Spongiibacteraceae bacterium
GGTGAGCTATCAGGGGCAACTCTACTTCCCCACCTATGGCGCGGTGCTCAGTGGCCGGGATTTTGGCTTGGACTACGACTACGAGGTGAATTACCGAGAGTTGCAGCAACACTTTGCAGACAGTGGCGACAAGGGAAACAGGGTCATCATGCCGCCCATCGCCTTCGGGCCGCTGGAAACAGATTTGATCGCGGGCGATTTTCCTCCCCACGCGCCGTCCCTCAGTACCGGCCACTACCTCGGTACCGATACCAGCGGCAGAGATGTGCTGGCCCGGCTGATTTACGGCTTTCGCACAGCGCTGGTGTTTTCGATTATGTTGCTGTTGTTCAATTACATCGTCGGCGTCGCCATCGGCTGCATGATGGGCTACTGGGGCGGCAGCTTTGACCTGATTTTCCAACGTATTATTGAAATCTGGTCCAATATTCCTTTTCTATACGTGATCATGATTGTTGCCTCAATCATCACCCCGGGGTTCTGGACTCTGCTGATGATCATGGCGTTTTTTGGCTGGACCGGTATGACTTGGTATATGCGCACCGCAGCCTACCGGGAAGTGGCCCGGGATTATGTGATGGCGGCCAGGGCAATCGGCGCCTCTGGCAGCCGCATTGTGTTTCGACATATTCTTCCCAATAGCGTGTCCACCCTCGTCACCTTTGTGCCCTTCTCGGTGGCCTCGGGAATTACCTCACTGACCGCGCTGGACTACCTGGGCTTCGGCCTGCCACCACCGACCGCAAGCTGGGGCGAATTGCTCAAACAGGGCACCGAAAACCTGGAATCCCTTTGGCTGGTCGGTTCGGTTGTCGCGGCCATGACCCTTATCCTGATGCTGGTCGCCTATGTTGGCGAGGCCATTCGCGACGCCTATGACCCACGGCAGTTTAGTTACTATGAATAAATGCCTTCACCGCTTGCTTCTGATTGCGCTGTGCCTGCTACCCGGCCTGTGGGCGACGGGTGCCTGTGCCGAAGAAGCCGCCCCAGACACGGTGTCACTGCCACAGACTTTGCCCGCCAACCTCAAGTGGCAAACCAATAACAGCGACCCGATATTTGCCGATCCCAATGCCAAACGCGGCGGACGCTTTCGCAGTTTTATTAGCACCTTTCCGCTCACTCTGCGTCTGGTTGGGCCAGATTCCAATGGCAGTTTCGCCGGCTTTATGCGCGCCAACAATCTGAGCTTGGTGGGGCTGCACCCCAATACCCTCAACCCCATTCCCGAGCTGGCAACACACTGGGCCTTTGGTGATGACGGCCGCAGTATTTTCTACAAGCTCGACCCGGATGCTCGCTGGTCAGATGGCCGCCCAGTGACCGCCGACGACTATGTTTTTGCGCTGCAATTCATGCGCTCGAAATACATTCTCGCACCCTGGTACAACAACTACTTCAAGGAAGTAATCCAGGATCTGGTCAAGTACGACGACTACACCATTGGTATTCTCGGCGCCGTGGCCAAACCCAAGGACGAGATGCTATTCGACTACAGCATCTCGCCCACACCGAAACATTTCCACACCCTCGACGAAAACTGGGTGCGGGACTACAACTGGAAAATCGAACCCAATACCGGCCCCTATCGCATCAGCGAAATCCGCAAGGGCAAATACGTCGAATTCAAACGCAAGGCCGACTGGTGGGCCAACGACAAACGCTATTTCAAATATCGTTACAACCCGGATTTTATACGGGTCAAACTGATTCGTGACCTGAATATCGCCTACCAATATTTCCGCAAGGGCGAACTGGATTCCTTCCCCCTGCTTATGCCGCGACTGTGGCACAAGAAGGCCCAGGGCGATATTTATGAGCAGGGATACGTGGGCAAGATCAAATACTACAACTATGTCCCCCAGCCCATCGCCGGTTTGTTCCTGAATGAGGACTCGCCGCCGCTCGACGACCGCAGGGTGCGCTACGCTCTCGCCCATGCACTGAATGTGAAGAAGGTCATCGATACCGTGCTCCATGGCGACTATGAACGCCTACAAACCGCCCACGACGGCTACGGGGATTACACCAACACCACAATCCGCGCCCGCGCCTTTGATCTCGACCGCGCCAATGCCCTGCTAGACGAAGCCGGCTGGACCGGGCGCGACAAAGACGGTATTCGCACAAAAGACGGACAACGGCTCAGCCTGCGTATTACCTACTACAGCGCCGCCCACAATGACCGCCTGGTAATTCTCGCTCAAGAAGCCCGCAAGGCGGGCATACAATTAGATCTGCAAATCCTCGACCCCTCAGCAGCTTTCAAACAGATTCTGGAAAACAAACACCAGGCGGCATGGATGGCCTGGTCTGGCGGTGGACTCTCGCCACGCTACTGGGAGTTCTATCATTCTGAGAACGCCCACAAGCCTCAGACCAATAACATTACGAATACCGACAACCCCGAAATCGACAAAAAAATCGAGGCTTACCGCAAAGCCACCGACAAGGCCAGCCGGGTCAGGCTCGCTCACGAGCTGGAGCAACTGGTACACGATCAGGGCTCGTATATTCCGACGTTTAAAGTGCCCTACACCCGCGAGGCTTTCTGGCGCTGGCTTAAGTTGCCATCGTTTTACGGCACTCGCACCAGTGACGACCTATTCTCGCCAATGGGCGGCAGCGGCGGCCTGTTCTGGATCGACGAGAAAGAAAAGGAGCGTACCCTAGACGCCCGCTTTCACGGCGAAGCCCTGCCGCCAATCAACATCACCGATACCCGTTGGAAACAGCAATGACGCTGCACAATACGCAAGCTAGCGCCGCCCCCTGCATTGAGGTCGAAAACCTCGCGGTAGTGATCCGCGACCCCGACCGACGAAACCCTCAGGGCCAGCCCCTGGAACAGGAAATGGTCAGCGGTGTCAGTTTTCAGATAGGCCGCGGGGAGACCCTCGGTTTGGTGGGAGAATCCGGCTGCGGCAAGAGCCTAACAGCGATGTCGCTGGTAGACCTGCTTCCCCGGCCCCAGGTCGCGCGCAGCGGCGGTCGCATCCGCTTTGCCGGTGAGGAAATATCGACCTACGACCGTCGCCAGATGGCGGCGCTGCGGGGCCACAAAATTTCGGTCATCTTTCAGGACCCAATGACAGCGCTCAATCCGGTGCATCGCGCAGGTCAGCAAATCGATGAAGTGCTGCGCCTGCACTTTCCAAAGATGTCTCGTCAGCAACGCCTCGCCCGCTGTATTGAGCTGATTCGCGACGTGGGTATTCCCGCGCCTGAGCAACGGGTCAACGCCTACCCCCACCAACTCTCCGGCGGGATGCGCCAGCGCCTGATGATTGCCATGGCCCTGGCGGGGGAACCCGAGTTATTGATTGCCGACGAACCCACCACCGCACTGGACGTTACCATCCAGGCGCAAATCGTCAGCCTGCTGAAAGCGCTGCAGCAACGCACCGGCATGGCTATGCTGTTTATTACCCATGACCTCGGTCTGGTGTCCCAGGTCAGCGACCGGGTCGCGGTAATGTACGCTGGTAAAATTGTCGAGCAGCGCACAGTGAACGCGCTATTCAAGCAACCGTTACACCCCTATACAAAGGGTTTGATTGCGGCGCTACCAAGTGCGGCGCAGCGCGCCCCGAAATCAGCACTGGCCGCCATGCCCGGGCAGGTTCCGGCACTCGACGCACTGCCCAAGGGCTGTCGCTTTGCTAACAGATGTAATCACGCCACCGACGAGTGCCACAACCAAGCCCCAACTAATGAACCCACTGACAGCGACACCACCAACCTCGTCGCCTGCCACCGCTGGCGGGAACTCAGCGGAGATGTTTTGAATGACTGAGCCCCTGTTAAAAGTCGACAACCTCGCGCTGCACTTTCCCCAAGGGCGTGGCCTGTTTGCGTCAAAGTCTGTGCTCAAAGCTGTCGATGGAGTCAGCCTGGAGATTGCCGCCGGGGAAACCCTAGGCCTGGTCGGCGAGTCCGGCTGCGGCAAGAGCAGCCTTGGCAAGGCCATTCTCAAACTCTATCCGCCCACTACCGGCTCAGTGCAGTTTGAGAACCGCGACATCACCGGCTTGAACAATCGCGAAATGCGCCCGGTGCGACGCCAGATGCAAATGATTTTCCAGGACCCTTTCGAGTCGCTGAACAGCCGCCATACTGTGGCCACCATTCTGGAAGAGCCGCTGATCATTCACCATTGGGGCGATCGCCCGAGCCGCCAGAAAAAAGTGGCGGAGCTCTTGGACCGGGTGGGCCTACCCACTGCAGCGGCCAATAAGTACCCCCACGAATTTTCCGGCGGCCAGCGCCAGCGCATCGGCATTGCCCGCGCCATCGCCCTGGAGCCCAAACTGCTGATCTGCGACGAGCCAGTCTCGGCACTGGACGTCTCGGTGCAGGCCCAGATTCTGAATCTGCTTGTCGATATCCAGCGCGACATGGGTCTGGCCATGCTGTTTATTTCCCACGACCTGTCCGTTGTCAGACATATGAGCGACCGAATTGCGGTGATGTACCTCGGTCAATTGGTTGAAGTGGGGCCCGCGGAGTCCATCTACCAATCGCCCCGCCACCCCTATACCCAGATTCTCCTACAGTCGGTACCGCGTATTGGCGAACCCATGACACCGCCAAGTCTGCCCGGCGAGTTACCCTCGCCCATCGATATGCCGAATAACTGCCGCTTCAGCGGCCGCTGCCCCTACCAAACCGCTTTGTGTCAGGAACAAGCACCCGTTTTGCAAAAGGGAAACCAACAGCACCTGATCGCCTGTCACCACTGGCAAGACCTGCCCGCGTAGTTTCACGCTAGCGGGTTCCCCCACCGGGGGGCTTTTTTTCAGCGCCCGGACAGAAATCCCGTTAGAATACCCGGTTTCGAAGAATTGGAATGCTCACCGTGGTAGCTACCGCTCCATCACCAAGACCCCGGCCGCTCAAAAGAGAACAAGTGCCGTTGCGGTATGCCCGAACCATGCTCCGGGTTGCGGAGGCCCAGGGCTATAACAGCGCCGAGCTACTGCAAAGCCTGCGGCTGCCCATTGACCCGCTAGCCCCCGGCGCCGACCTCGACAGCATGATTGACTCGCGCTACTACTCACAGCTCTACCGCCGGGTGATGTCACTGTTACAGGACGAGTCCTTCGGTTTGGGCCTGCGCCAGCGCACCCCCGCCGGCAGTTTCCGCATGCTCAGCCTGTTTATTATCCACTGCGAGACGTTGGAGCAGGCGCTGAACCGCGCCTCTGAGTTTATTGTTTTCTGCCGTACCCTCAGCGATATGCCCACCGCCGCCGCCAAACCCGTTCAGCGACTGGGCGACGGCCGCGCCCTGTACCGGTTTCCCACCCAGGACGAACTGGCGGAGAATGCTGCAGGCGTAAACCCGCTCTATACCGTCGCGCACACCATGGCGATCTGGCGGCGCTTTTGCCAGTGGTTGATTGGCAAACCCATGGAGCTGCTCGACGTGTATTTGCAGGGCGAAAGTAACGGCGACGAGGGCTATTTTCGCGAGCTGTTTGGCCGTGAGCCCGTTTTTGGCTGCGAGGAAAATGCCTTTGTACTGGCCGAAAACCTCCTCGACTGCCCCTTGACCCACACCGAGGAATCACTGCGGAAATTTTTGCGCAATGCCCCCTACCACTTGCTGGTGTCACCCGAAGAGGACGACACCTCGCTGCTGGCTCAAATGAAGCGGATGGTCGGGAGTGATTTAAGTCAGGAGTTTCCCTCAGTGGTGGCCATGGCGGAATACCTTAATATGTCGGTGCGAACACTGCGCCGACGCCTGAAAGATCTGGACACCACCTACCAGGAATTCAAGGACGAGCTGCGCAAGGAGCACGCCATCCGCTGGCTGAACCAGCCCGAACTCAAGGTCAATGCGGTCTCGGCGCTGCTCGGTTTCGATGAGCCCAGCGCCTTTCACCGATCATTCAAGAAATGGACTGGCATGACGCCTGGGGAATACCGCGCCAGCCGCCAGATAAGCAGCCAGGGAACACCATGAGCGATCCGCATATTTACGAAGCCATGAACCATATCAGCGACACTGCACAGCAACTGGCCCACGAACGCCCACTACCGTTCGAGCTGCCAAACGCGCAGCGCGAATCGCTGCGTAAACTGCCCTTTGAACGAATGCATAATTTTCGCGACCTCGGCGGCTACCGAAACGACGAAGGCCGTTCACTGAAGTGGGGCCAGCTCTATCGTTCAGACAAAATTTCCGGGCTCGCCGCGCAGGACCAACACTATCTGGAACGACTCGGCCTGCGCCGCATCGTCGATTTTCGCTCACCGGAAGAGCGCGAAGCCGCTCCCCACTCCCTGCATCCCGAAAGTGAGATTGCCATTCACCCTATGCCGATTTCTGTCGAATCGGCGGAGGTGGACAAAATGATCGCCAGTCTGCA
>JBFEVY010000190.1:0-6995 GCA_041546665.1 Spongiibacteraceae bacterium
ATGTCGCCAGTCGATCATCGCCGGGCTTATTTCCCGGCGGTGTTCAGCCTTTCCTGATAGATACATTCCCCCCTGATTACTATCTCATCCAGCACCGCGTATTTTTCGATAGGCGTATAACCATTTGGGCAGAAAGCCTGAAGTCTGGCGTCGCGTTTTAGATTGAATTCAGCCCGCTTGATTTGCTCGGCCGGGTGAAATTTCGCGAGTTTCGCCGCTTCTGCAATCGGGTCCGCGGTGTAGTGAATGGGCTTGGCTTTGGGTATGGCAAGCTTCTCCCGGTAGATGAAGAGCTTGATGCCATCGTCTCTGCTCTGGGCTTCAAATGTGCCCGCCGTTGTCGGACGCGGGGACGGGCTGCTGCAGGCCCCGAGCAGCAGTAGAGCGAAGGCTGCGGCAATTGAGCGGGTCATTATTATGTCCTTATCTCCATAGCGAATGGCCTGGGGCGCCATTCCGGTCTTGGCTGCAGTGTATCATGACAAAGTCTTAATGCCCGCCGCTGCGCTTTGCGGCTATCGTGGTGGATTTATCCACAGGCGCTGGTTAGAATTCTGTTACTTTTGTGTGCCTGGACCCGCGTTTTGCGCAATTTTTGGCACGCTCCCGTATGTATTGATTTCCATACAGACCATGACGGCCTGGTGGGGTTCGCTACATTGCGCAAATCATAAAAATATTCACTACTACGGCGGAATGGCTTTTTGAATACAACAGTACTTGCCAGCACGGCGACCGCGTTGGCGCCGGATACGACTTTAGCGCGTCAGGGTGGGACCCCTGACCTTCCCGCGACCGGTAACAAAGCCGGCCGGCCGCTCAAAATATGCCTGTTGGGCTACCGCAGTGCGCCCTACGGCGGCGGACAGGGAATCTATTTGAAATACCTCAGTAAGGCCCTGGTTGAGGCAGGTCACGAAGTGGATGTGATCTCCGGCATGCCCTACCCCCATCTTGATGATCGGGTGAAGCTGATCAAAATGCCGGGGATGAACCTCTATGAAACCGGTCTGGGCTCGATTCGCCCGCATCACCTGCGCTCAATGACCAATATTATTGAGTGGACCGGTAAATTGACCGGCGCCTTCTCAGAGCCCTATTGTTTTGGTCGCAGGGTATTGAAATACCTAAAGAAACACGGCCGGCATTACGATGTAATCCACGACAACCAGTGTTTGAGCTACGGCATTCTTGAGTTGCAAAAGCGGGGCTTTCCGCTGGTTACGACCATCCACCACCCGATCACCAGTGATGTCTCCATTGCCCTCAAGGCGGCAAAGAGCTGGCATGAGCGTCTGCTGATCCGCCGCTGGCACGGTTTTATCAATATGCAGCGGGCAGTGGCGCGACAGTTGCACCATATTGTGACGGTCTCCGAGCGCTCCCGTGAGGATATTGCCTCGGCATTTGCGATTCAGCCGGCGGCGATCTCCCTGGTTCACTGCGGCATTGAAACCTCCGAATTCCGACCCTTGCCCGAGGTACAAAAACGCCCCCAACGGCTGATGGCAACGGTATCGGCGGATCAGCCGCTGAAAGGAATGAGCTATCTGCTGGATGCCATGGCGACCTTGGTGCCCAAGTATCCAGAGCTGGAGCTGCTGGTTGTCGGCAAGCCCAAGCCGGGCGGTGTGACCGAGGAGCAGATCAAGCGTCTGGGCCTTGAGTCGCGGATTCGCTGTGTGTCGGGCATCAGTACCGAAGACCTGGTGCGTTATTACAACGAGGCGGAAGTCGTCGTTGTGCCGTCGGTGTACGAGGGCTTCGGCCTGCCGGCCGGGGAGGCAATGGCCTGTGGTACCGCACTGGTATCCACCAATGGCGGCGCCCTGCCTGAAGTGGTGGGCGACGCGGCGGTGCAGGTGCCTGTCAAGGACAGCGCGGCGTTGGCGGCGGCGATCGATGGTTTGCTTAGTGACCCCGCGCGGCGGCGCGAACTGGAAATCGCCGGACGGCGGCGCATTGACGAGTTATTTTGCTGGCGGCGTTCCGCTGCCGATATGGTGGAATTCTATCGCCGGGTATTGGAGCTGGAGGGCGCAGCAGCATGAAGACGGTAGATTTCGCACATTTTGCCCTGCAAGCCGGAGAGCGGGTACTCGATCTCGGTTGCGGTGAGGGGCGTCATGTTATCTCGGCCTATGTCGAAGGCGAAGCCGATGTGGTCGGGGTGGATCTGTGTCTCAAGGATCTGCTAACAGCCCAGCAAAAAGCGCAGGATTTCATCGGTGAGGGTAATGCGGATCACGGCTTCGGTCTGGCTAATGCCGACGCCCTGCAACTGCCCTTTGCCGACAATACCTTCGATAAAGTGATTTGCTCAGAGGTGCTGGAACATATTCCTGACTACGAAGGCGCGCTCAGTGAAATTGAACGGATTTTAAAGCCGGGCGGTTTATTCTGTGCCAGCGTGCCCCGCGCCTGGCCGGAAAAAATCTGCTGGGCATTGAGTCGCGAGTACCATGAGGTTGAAGGCGGCCACCTGCGTATTTTTAAGGCCTCTCAGCTGCGTAAGCAGATTCAGGACCGGGGATTTCACTTTTACCGGCGCCACTGGGCCCATGCCTTGCATGCCCCGTATTGGTGGATGAAATGTTTGTTCTGGGAGAACCAGGACGACAATCCACTGGTGAAGGCCTATCACCGGTTTTTGGTCTGGGATCTGATGGATCAACCGCGGGTTACCCGTGTGTTGGAGCGCAGCCTCAATCCGCTGATGGGCAAGTCCGTGGTGATGTACTTCCGCAAAGGGGATTTGGCGTGAGTGGTTTGTTTCTAAGCAAGGGATTGTTTCCCAACGATTTTTTTCGGCCGACGGTGGAGTTTCTGCTGCGTGCCCAGCAGTCCGATGGCAGTATTCCCTGGTTTGACGGCGGTCATACCGACCCATGGGATCATGTTGAATCGGCAATGGGCTTGTCGATCGGCGGCGAATTTGAAGCGGCGGAGCAGGCCTATCGTTGGTTGAAGAACACTCAGCTGGACGATGGCAGCTGGTGGGCGGCATACCGCCGTGGCGAAGTCGACAATAGCGAGCGTCGGGAAACCAATTTTGTTGGTTATGTCGCCACCGGTGTCTGGCACCACCACCTGATTGCCCAGAATCAGGAGTTTCTCCTGGAAATGTGGCCGGTGGTGAGTCGGGCAATTGATTTTGTCCTGCGGCACCAGACTCATCACGGTGAGATTCACTGGGCGGTGGACACCGACGGCGAACCCATGACCGACGCTCTGGTCACCGGGTGCGCATCGCTCTACAAGAGCCTGGAATGCGCGTGGAATATTTCCGTAGCCGTGGGGATGCCCCAGGGGCAGTGGCGTCTGGCCCGGGAAAAACTCGGCGAGGCCCTGCGCGACAAGCCTCATCGGTTTGACCGCACCTGGGAAAGTAAAGCGCGTTTCTCCATGGACTGGTTTTACCCGGTGCTCAGCGGTGCGGTCACTGGTAAGAAGGCCGTATCCCGTTTACAGGAACGCTGGTCGGAATTCGTTGAGCACGGTATGGGTTGTCGCTGTGTGGCGGACGAACCCTGGGTGACGGTGGCGGAGTCCTGTGAGCTGACTATGGCCCTGTTGGCCGCTGGCGATCACGCGCGGGCGGTTATGGTGTACAGCTGGTTGCACCAGTGGCGGGGCAGCGATGGCGAGTATTGGACGGGTTATCAGTTTGTTGAAGACCTGATGTGGCCGGAAGAGCGCCCCACCTGGACGGCGGCGGCAATTTTGCTGGCGGCGGATGCGCTCACCGAGCATACCGCGGCGCATCATTTGTTCAATCGGGTTGAATTACTGGATGTCGCTGCGGCAGAAGAGGCGGCAATTCGCAAGGGCGCGCGGTTATAGCGCGGGGGCTGTTAACCCAGCGGGCCGCGCATTAGCTTCGGCAGGCAGCGGTTGATCACTTCCACAATATATTCCAGAAACAGCGTGCCCATGCTGGATTTGAAGTGCTCTGGATTTTTACTGGCGATGGCCAGGACGCCGTCCAGGTTGCCGGGGCGAATCGGCATCAGTGCCGCAGAGCCGATATGATCGGCGTGCTGACCGAACAGAAAGCTCAGTTCTTCGCCACGTAATACCCCGCAGACTCCCTTGCCTGAGCGCAACAGATTGCCCAGATTCTGGTGGGCATTTTCGGGGGAAACCACCCTGAGCTGGCTGCCGCCCACACGACTGGGGTCGGCAAACAGGATCAGGCTGGCGTAGTCGATATTGTCAAAATCGTTGACCAGCTTGCGACACAGGGTCTGGCTCAGTTCTTCCGCCCGTTTTGCTTCAATAATGGAAAGAATCAGCGATTTACTGCGTTCAAACAGCAGGTCGTTGTGTTGGGCGTTGTCCAGCAGTTTGCTGAGGCGGTTGCGCATTTCCATATTGCGCTCGCGCAGCACCTCCACCTGGCGTTCCAGCAAGCTCACCGCCTTACCCGATTTATGGGCGAGTTTCAGGTCTGCGAGAATATCTTCATTCTGCAGGAAGAAGCCGGGGTGATTGCGCAAGTAGCGCTGCACATCCGCTTCGCTGGGGAGTTCGTCTTTGGCGGCGCTGATAGTTTCCACTGTGCTGTCCTGTCTAATCGTTAGATCTTGTTATACCTGGATCTGACCTTCGAATACGCTGGTTGCCGGCCCGGTCATAATAACGGCCCGGCCGGGTCCCGGCCAATGAATGCTCAGTTCGCCGCCGGGCAGTTTTACGGTCACGGTGTCATCGAGCTTGCCCTGGGTAATACCAGCGACCACGGCGGCGCAGGCCCCGGTGCCGCAGGCGAGGGTTTCACCCACCCCGCGCTCAAAAACGCGCAGCTTGATATAGCTGCGGTCGACCACCTCCATAAATCCAACATTGACCCGTTGTGGGAAGCGGGGGTGGCACTCCATTATTGCACCGAGATGATCCACCGGTGCGGTGGCAGTGTCGTCGACGGGGATCACAACATGGGGGTTTCCCATTGATACTGCACCGACGGTCAGCGTCTGCTCATCGGCTTCAATCTGGTATTCGCTGGCCTGTGCGTCGGCGACAAAGGGAATTCGTTTTGGGTCGAGGACCGGCTCGCCCATGTCCACCCGAACCTGGCGGTTCTCGGTAATTTCCAGTTCGATGATGCCGGCGAGGGTTTCCACCTTGATCAGCGGGTTGCCGGTCAGGCGTTTGTCGCGGACAAAACGGGCAAAGCAGCGCGCACCATTACCGCATTGTTCAACTTCACTGCCCTCGGCATTGTAAATGCGGTAGCGAAAGTCGACATCCGGGCGAGTGGGGATTTCGACAGTGAGCACCTGGTCGCAGCCCACGCCAAAATGGCGGTCGGCAATTCTGCGAATATGGTGGGGCTTGAGCTTAAAGCGCTGGGTAATCAGGTCGATAACGACAAAATCATTACCCAGGCCGTGCATCTTGGTAAATCGTAGCTGCATCGTTATTCCTGTATGGCACCTCGCCGCTGGTGCGATAGTCGATGCGGGCGCTACTGTGAGCCGCGGGCCTGGTTCGGTTTGAACGCGGTGGCTTAGTCGGGCAGTAAGGCTTCGCCACGCATCAGGTCGGCGACAGTTTCGCGCTGTCTGATCAGGTGGCATTGATCGCCGTCCACCATGATTTCTGCAACGCGTCCTCGGCTATTGTAATTGGAACTCATGGTAAATCCATAGGCACCGGCGGAACAGAGTGCCAGCAGGTCGCCTTCGGCCAGGCATAACTCACGATCTTTAGCGAGGAAATCGCCGGTTTCGCAGACGGGGCCAACCACGTCGTAATGGCGGCGTTCGCCGTCGCGGGGCACTACCGGCAGAAGATCCATCCAGGCCTGATACAGCGACGGGCGCAGCATATCGTTCATGGCGGCATCGACCAGGGCAAAGTTTTTGTGTTCGTTCAATTTCAGGAATTCAACCCGGGTGAGCAGCACTCCGGCATTGGCGGTAATGGAGCGGCCGGGCTCAAACATCAACTTGACGGCGCGTTCACCAAGCCGCTCGCGCACGGCGCTGATGTAGTCTGCCGTCGAGGGTGGGACTTCGTCGCGGTAGCGCACGCCGAGGCCGCCGCCCAGGTCGATGTGGTGCAGGGTGATGCCCTGCTCTGCCAGGGTATCAACAAGGCTCAGGACGCGATCGAGGGCGTCCAGAAAAGGGCTGGTGTCGGTGAGCTGGGAACCGATATGGCAGTCGACCCCTTGAATGGAGATATGCTCGAGTTCCGCGGCGCGGGCATAAACAGCGGGGGCGCGCTGGATATCAATGCCGAACTTATTGTCTTTCAGGCCGGTGGAAATATAGGGGTGAGTTTTGGCGTCAACATCCGGGTTGACGCGCAGGGAGATGGGCGCTGCTTTGCCCAGCTCTGCCGCGACGCCATCGATGCGCTCAAGTTCCGCTTCCGATTCGACGTTAAAACAGTAGATGCCGACTTCCAGTGCCCGGCGAATTTCCTCTCGGGTTTTACCCACACCGGAAAACACCACTTTGTCGGCGCTGCCGCCCGCGGCCAGAACCCGCTCTAGCTCACCTACCGAAACGATATCAAAGCCGGCGCCGAGCTTGGCCAGTACATTGAGTACCGCGATATTGGAGTTGGCCTTTACCGCGTAGCAGACCAGGTGGTCGCAGCCCTGCAGGGCGTCGCGGTATTCGCTAAAGCGCTGCTCGAGGTGTGCACGGGAGTACACATAGCAGGGGCTGCCGTAAGTCTCGGCAATATGCTGCAAGGCGACATTTTCGGCGTAAAGTTCGCCGTTGCGGTACTGGAACTGTTCCATCGGGTTACTCGTTGTTGGCCGGTTGTGAGTCCGCATCATCGGGCGCGGCGTCTGGCAATACCAGCGGTCCGGTTTGGCCGCAGGCGCAAAGCAGGCTGATTAATATGATCAGCAGAGCAGGTTTGAATCTAGGCATGACGGCTAACCTGAAAAATAGGATCGCGCATTATAGCGGCCCCGGGAATTGATCACCAAGTCTGCGCTGACTTTGCCCGCCGCGCAGCGTCGGGTAGGA
>JBFEVY010000418.1:0-2176 GCA_041546665.1 Spongiibacteraceae bacterium
GATAGAGGTGGAAGACATTTTCAAGAAAAGGGTAAAAGGCTTGGCGGTAGTCTTCATCGCCGTAAATAAATTCAAAATTTCCCCGGGCCTGACTGTCGGGTCTGCTTGCGGCAAGGAGCAGTTTGGCGTGGGCGAAAAGTCCCGCGGCGAAACCTGCGCCCAGCAGGCGGGTGAAATCACGTCTTGAAACTTGCATGTCATTAGCTCCAGGTGCCACTATCCGTTGCTTGAAATATAACAGCTCGGCGGAACAAGGGTAATCATGTCCAGGGTGATGGACGAAGGGGGGAATGGATGATTAAGCGCGCGCTCGTGCGGTTGATGCTGCTTGTTGTGTTGTCGGTCGTTGCGGTAACGGTGATCGTGCTGCGCAGTGGCGACCCTGACTTTGCGTATCAAAGTCCGCAGCCGGTGGTGAATGATGTGACCCAGCTCAACCCTATCGCGGTCGGGCGGGTCGTTGCTCCCGAATCCCTGGATGATATTGTTGCTGCGCTGATCTCCAGTACCGGGAAGGTGTCGGGGGGGGGAGGGCGTTTTAGCCAGGGCGGACAGACGGCCTTTCCTGATAGCCTGCATCTGGATATGCGGCGGTTTAACCGCATTCTGGAACTTGATGTGGAGCAAAAGCGAATTACCGTTCAGTCAGGTGCAATCTGGCGGGATATTCAGGAATACATCGACCCCTACGATCTGTCTGTCAGTATTATGCAGACCTACGCCAATTTCACCGTGGGTGGTTCGCTCAGCGTGAATGCCCACGGTCGCTACATTGGCGAGGGGCCACTGGTGCATTCGGTTGAATCCATCAAACTGATACTGGCAGATGGCCGTGTGATTATTGCAAGTCCGCAGCAGAATCGTCAGTTATTTTACGGTGCGATTGGCGGTTACGGGGGCTTGGGAGTGATTGCCGAAGCAACGCTGCGCTTGGCGGACAATACCCGGGTAAAACGCCATACAACGCCAATGGCGATCGAAGATTACTACTCGCATTTTCTCAGCGAAGTGCGGGGTAATCCTGATGTTGTGTTTCACAATGCCGATATTTATCCGCCTGATTACAGCCAGGTGAGGGATGTAAGCTGGTATCGCAGTTCGGATTCGCTCACTAACGAAGAGCGCCTCACCCCGCGAGACAAGGAATACTGGTTGCTGCCCAAACTGGCGCAACTGGTCGCCGCGTTTGATTGGGGTAAGGGCATGCGTCAGCATATTATCGACCCACTGCTTTACCGTAAGGACAGCGTGGTGTGGCGCAACAGGGAGGCGAGTTACGATGTCGCTGAGCTGGAACCGGCTAGCCGCGAAAAATACAGCTATGTGCTGCGGGAGTATTTTATTCCGGTGGCGCGTTTCGATGAGTTTGTCCCCAAGATGCGGGATATTTTTCGGCGCCACAAGGTAAACGTGCTCAATGTCTCGATCCGGCACGCTTATGCCGATCCGGATACCGCGTTGTCCTGGGCGCGAGAGGAGGTTTTTGCCTTTGTGGTGTATTACCGTCAAGGCACCAGTCGTCAGGCGAGACAAGCCGTGGGAAAATGGTCGCGGGAGATGATTGACGCTGCAATAGAAAGCGGCGGAGCATATTATCTTCCCTATCAGGTCTACGCTGACGGCAGGCAATTTCGCCGCGCCTATCCCAACGCTGACGCCTTTTTCACGCTTAAAGATCAGTTCGATCCCGGCAATCGTTTTATCAATACGCTCTGGGCCGCGCATTACCCGAAAAATCGCAAGGCTAACAGCGAAGTCAAAGCCGAGCTCGACCAGTATTACCGGGCTGAGGAACAAACTTTTCTTACTGTTCCGGAATGGTATCTGGTGTTTAACCCGCAGGAGTACGCGGACTTTCTTGAATCGGGCAACAACCCCAGCGATTTTCCCTTCATGGCCAGTATTGACGAGTACTGGACGCAGTACGACCGGGTTCGGGCCATTGCCGCGAATTATTACCCGGAGAATGAACAGTATCTCACCGTGTTGCGGGTGATCGGCATTAGCACAACTCTGGAGTACGCCTACAAAAGTTTATATGAAAACACACTTGGCCGAGCCACGCGGTGGCTGGCAAACGGCGAGGATACGCCAGAAGACAAAATTATCCAGCAGGCCCAGCGCGCGTACAGTAAGCTCATCTTTGACAAGGCCTGGTATGAATTTGAGTTCTGGC
>JBFEVY010000409.1:0-2373 GCA_041546665.1 Spongiibacteraceae bacterium
GTAAACAGCTCCTTGCCAACTTTAAGCCGACACTGCCGAGGATCCAAGCGGCTCAACAAACGATCAAGCTCCTCCAGCTCTGCAAAATCTAATGCCACAACAACTGGAGACAAAATGGGGGACGCTACAGACATGTTTCTATCAATCACCTTCACTTCCGCGGATAGGCGCAATAGTACCCCACTGCTCACAACCAGGACACAGCCAATGCAATTTCTGCCCGGAAAAACCACAGTGTTTACAGCGGTAAGCTGGACGCCCTGCGCGCAGGCTGGCCATAGACTCCCGCACCACACCAGGCTCAACAATCTGGATCGGCAAGTTGTGAATACCCGCCAGAAGATTCAGCGTCGGCCGGCGAGATAATAGCGACGACAGCCGCATTTTCGCCAACTCTGCTTCTCCGTGGCTCAACAGCTCCTGAATTAACTCCAGCTGTAGAGTCGAACTGTTAATATCGGCTACCAGAGTCTCCAGAGCCGCCACATAGCTGGGCCGGCCCGGCAACGCCTCAAAGGCCTGGCGGTATACCGGCAGCGCTTCAGCAACATACTCCACTTGGGCGCGCATCAATGACTCCAATAAATTCACCACTTGCTGCGGCTGTGAGTACAGCTGCTGGCGTGCCTGGAGGATTACCGCCCTGACGTTATCACACTGGTACTGCAGCGCCTTGCTGAGGTAGCGCTCGCCATTAACCGTATCGCCCTCCGCGTTCGCCGCTTCGGCAAGCTCACAGTAATAGTGACTTAGCGAATGCTTGATCAGGCGCGTTTCCGGAGAAGGATCTCGCTCACCGCCGAACCATTGCGCTTTGGGCAGGCGCTGACGCGCCACCGCGATGGCCTTTTCCCAATCCCGCTCAGATTGATAAATATGCTGCAGGTACTCCAGCGCATCGCGTTTTCGGTCACCGTGATCCTCGTCGATCAGGTCCCGCAGCAGGCGCTCCGCCCTATCCAAAAGCCCCGCGGAAATATAATCCCGCGCCAGCTCCAGATGCACCTCGTGCAATGACTCCGCAGGCAAATCTTTGTGGGCAAGGAGGTTTTGATGAATACGCGTCGCGCCTTCAATTTCACCTTTATCGCGCAGCAGATTACCCAGCGCCAGGTGGGTCGGCAGACTATTTTGATTGACAGGCAGGTTGTCGATAACCGACATCACCGCAGGACCGGGCTCTTCGCTAAACAAGAAGCTCAGTTCGCGATAGTAATTGGGCGAAAGTTCGTTTTTCTTAGACGACGGTGTTCGCCCACTGTAGCGTCCCAGCAGCCAGCCGACAGCGATAGCTGCCACAAGAAGAACAAACTGTTGCGCCAAGTCCATAGCGATCAGGCACGGCTCCCCGCCATTTTATTGCGCGTTGTCTCAAGGTTTGTGAGCTTGCGCTGCATCCGCAGGGTTTTGGTTTTATATTTGAGCAACAATACCGACGCCGCGGCGAGCCCCGATAAACCACCACAGAAAAATGCCAGAATCAGCCAGGTTGCCAGGCGCTGTTCGGGCAATTCAACAATAAGAAGATTTAGCGGCACAAGAGCATCGATGGCGAGGGTGAACAGCAAGCCGAGAACAAAGACCGCGACAACAACAGACAGGCCGACAAGTGAGCGCAACCAGGACATTTAAGCGTATTCCAAAAAAAACGGTATGGCTGAAAACCATACCGTTTCTTAACCCGGAAAACCAGCAATAGACTCAGTCTGAAAGAATGCTCAGGTTCACACGCTCGCGCAATTCTTTGCCTGGTTTAAAATGGGGAACATACTTGCCGGGCAACTCGACTGTTTCGCCCGTTTTGGGATTGCGGCCCACCCGGGGCTCGCGGTAATGCAGGGAAAAACTCCCGAAGCCTCGAATCTCTATGCGACTGCCAGACGATAAAACCTGAGACATGTGCTCGATCATGGTTTTTACAGCCAGCTCAATGTCCTTGTGAGACAACTGTGGCTGCCGCTCAGCGATCAACTCAATCAACTCGGATTTGGTCATCGGGAATTCCCATTAATGCGTCAATGGCCCTAGCTTAGCACTTTTTTGCTTTATTGCCAGTAGCTTACGACTACCCCCGGGAACAGGGGTAGTCGCTGAAGCACTATTAGTCGCGATTTTCCATTTGTGCCTTGATCAGGTCACCAATGGTAGTCGCGCTAGCAGTTTCAACCTGGTTTTCACGCAGAGACTTAACGGCTTCTTTCTCTTCGTCCATGTCTTTCGCTTTGATAGACAGGCTCAGAGCGCGGTTTTTGCGATCAACAGAGATCACTTTCACCTCAACCGAGTCACCTTCTTTCAGGACATTGCGTGCGTCTTCAACCTTGTCACGGCTGATTTCAGAAGCTTTCAGAACACCTTCAACTTCGTCAGCCA
>JBFEVY010000069.1:0-12483 GCA_041546665.1 Spongiibacteraceae bacterium
ATTCTGGTGCCGGAAAGCCAGGAGGGGGAGATTCAGCACGGCGCTCAGGGGGTGACGGCAAAGCCCCACGCCATTCTCGTCGATCAGAGCGGTGTTCGTTATATGAACGAAGGCGGCTCCTATATGGAGTACTGCCAGCGGATTCTTGAGCGCGACAAAACGGTGGCAGCGGTGCCGAGTTGGGCCATTTTCGACAGCCAATACCTGAAAAAATACATGCTTGCCGGCACCATGCCGGGTAGTAGGAAGCCGGACAGCTGGTATGAGCAGGGCTATCTAAAAAAAGCGGATTCCATTGCCGCGCTGGCCGGGATGATTGCGGTTGACCCGGCAACTCTGACAGCGACCATCGAGCGCTTTAACGGCTTTGTCGACAAGAATTGCGATGAGGATTTTAAACGCGGCGCGCGGGCCTATGACCGCTGGCTGGGGGATGCACTGAACAGACCCTCACCGTCGCTGGGTAAGATCAACCAGGGCCCGTATTACGCGATTGGTGTTTACCCCGGCGATGTGGGGACCTACGGCGGGGTAGTGACCGATGCCCAGGCAAGGGTTTTGCGTGAAGATGGTTCAGTGATTGATGGCCTCTATGCCACTGGAACCTCTACGGCCTCTGTAATGGGGCGGGTATATCCCGGCGCTGGGTCCAGTGTAGGGCCAACCTACACCTGGGGCTACGTTGCCGCCCAGCACGCAGCTGAAAATAACGGCGGTTGATGTTTACTGCGGACAACACTACTGGCGCAGGTCGCTAGCCGCCGGCGTCCAGGTCTTTAAAAAACGTGCGCACGTAGTTGGCAATCTGACTGGCCGAGGGCGACATTAGTTGGTCGCGGCGAGTCACCATAAACACCTCGGTCTGGCGAGGGCGGGCGTCGCTCGTAAGCGGTAGTTCCACCAGCTGGCCTCGGGCGATCTCCTCGCGTGCCAGCAACGGCGAAGATATCCAGACGCCATCGCTGCGCAAGGCGGTTTCCTTGAGAACGTGGTAGTTATCGCAGACAAACTCGCCACTGTGGCCAGTGGGCAAGGGCATCTCAACGCCGCACAGGGTGGGAAATTTCGCCAGAGCGTCGGGGTTGACCCGGCGCTTGTTGGCTAGGGGATGGTCGGCGCGAACAATGCTGGCAATGGGCAGTGCCCCCACTTGCTCAATGACAATATCCGCTGCCGGAGAGACCTGGGCTACGCCGCAGAAAAACAGTTCCAGTTGGTCGTTCATCAACTCATCGAGCAATAGCGGCGCCGATTTCACCACTGCGCGAAGACAGAGTGCCGGCCGGCTTTTCAGGAAATCGCTGCTGAGGCCGGGGAGTATCAGGCTGCCCATCAGCGGCCCCATGCCAAAGGTGATCTTGCCGCCATCTCCGGTCTGGTAAAGACGCAAATTGTGTTCAAGACTGCGCGCACGCCTGATAAGACTTTCCGCTTCGGCGACGGCGAGCTCGCCGACCGGGGTTAATTTTGCGCCGTTGCGACCGCGTTCAAAAATCGTTACCCCAAACTGGTCTTCCAGCGCGGCGATGCTCCGGCTCAGCGCGGGCTGGGTGATGTGCAGCTCTTGCGCGGCGCGGGAGAAATTGCCGGTGCGGGCAACCGCAAGCAGGTAGCCTAGTTTCTTTAAATCATAGTCCATGTGGAAATTGCATGAATGACCGAATTGCCCATTATTTTAGGTTATGGAAAAGCCGGTGCACAACCGGCTCTAGCGGCGCTTTAGGCTGGAAGCTGCGGTGAGGTGGCGCAGTTTTACGGCGCTGTGTGGTATCCGTAGGCGCTGATAATCGCGCCTGCCTGTTCACCGCGAATAAATTGCATCAGCGCCCGCGTGGCGGCGCTGTCTTTACCGCCCTTTAACACCACTGCGTCCTGGCGGATGGGGGAGTACAGCTCGCTGGGAACAAGCCACCAGGATCCCTGTGAGATTTTGCCCTGTTGCATGATTTGCGACAGTGCCACAAAGCCCAGTTCGGCGTTGCCGGTGCGGACAAACTGGTAGGTCTGGGAAATATTCTCTCCCTGTACCCATTTTTCACGGGTGGCCTCTTTGCACTCGAGTTTTTCCAATACTTCGATGGCCGCAGCGCCATAGGGCGCGAGTCGCGGATTGGCCAGGGCCAGTTTGTTAAAGGCGCCGCTGTGCAGGCGCTGGGCATTGCCCTCAATAAAACCGGTTTTGGGTGACCAAAGCGCAAGGGCACCGATGGCGTAGGTGAAGCGGCTGCCCGGCACCACCTGCCCTGCGGTTTCCAGGGCGGCGGGTTTGGCCTGGTCGGCGGAGAAAAATGCCTGGTACGGCGCGCCGTGTTGAATCTGCGCAAAAAACTTTCCGGAGGAGCCGAAGGACAGTTTGACCTGGTGTCCGGAGGTCTGCTCAAACGCTTCTACAATCTCCCGCATTGCCGCCGTAAAGTTCGAGGCGACGGCGATATTGATCTCCTCCGCTTGCACGCCGCTGGCCGCAAGTAAAAAGGTTAACAGGCCGGTGAATTGGCGTAAGCGCATGGAAGTCAGTCTCCGGGGACATGCAGGTTTGCCTGGCAATGAAGGCTCCAAGGCGGGAGGTGCCGCGCACAGGATAGCGGCGTCATTGTAGCAAGGGGAGCCGGATTGCACACGCGAGGTGGTGTGGCGGCGGCATCGCAAGTGCTCAGACTTGCGATGCCGAAAGGCTTACTCTGCGCCGATTAATTTCATCATGGCTCTTTGCCACAGTGGCATTTGCACCGCCACGGTGACCTTGTGAAGCGCGCCGCTAAAACGTCCCTGATTGTCATAGTCTGTTGAGACCGCATCGTTACTGTCCCGACCGGTATCGAAGGTTTCGCCACCCCCGGCCATCATCGCCGGGCGTCGGCTAACCGGACCCTCCGCAATCTGCTGGCCGTTAAGCTCAATAGTGACGGTGCCGCCCAGATCGTCCGCTTCGACAATGTAGCGCAATTGGTGGTGGCCGGGGCGAAGCGCCTCAGTCGCCGCGACTCGGGATTGACCTCCGGGCAGAGGGGAGATCGCCGCCACAGCGACAGGTACACCGTTGTCGAGGTAGAAACTCCAGCCACCAAATTGACTGCCGGCGGCGAGAATCACGCCGTTGGCGCCCTCGGCAGGCACACTGATTTCCGCGTCAACCGTAAAGGGAAAGGAAAAAATCGGTGGCGCCGCAGCCAGTGACAGGTGAATATCCGGCCCCCAAAGGGTTTTTTCCCGCACGAATTTAAAGTCGGCGTTGGGCTGGCGCATCAGTTTCATTACCCGGGCCATGGCGCCGGTGTCGTGAATGGGAAAGACTTGATATTTCTCGGCCTGCTCGTTAAACAGTGCGCGAAGCGCCGCGAGCTGCTCCGGGTTTTGTTTTGCCAGGTTGTGCGACTGGCTGAAATCATCTGAGAGATTGTAGAGTTCCCACTCCTGGGTGGTGATGTCGCTGCCCTTTCTGGCCTTGGCAATGTCCCAGGGCATATTGCGGGGCGTGGTACTGGCCAGCCAACCATCGTGGTAGATGCCGCGGTTGCCCAGTATTTCATAGTACTGGGTGTTGCGCGGTGACGGCGCGGCGCCATCGCTGAAACTGTAGAGCATACTGGCGCCATCGATGTTCTGTTGCGGTACGCCGTCGACGACCTTCGGCGCGGGGATGCCCGCGGCCTCCAGAATGGTCGGTAGAATATCAATGACGTGGTGATACTGGCTGCGAATTTCGCCCTGATGCTCGATGTGATTGGGCCAGGACACAACCATGCCATTGCGAACGCCGCCCAGGTGCGAGGCAATTTGCTTCACCCAGGGGAAGGGTGTGCCGGTGGCAAAGGACCAGCCGACCGGGTTGCCGAGATAGGTTTTGGGGCCGCCGATCAGGTCGAGATGCTGCGCCAGCCAGTCGATGTCCACGGGCATTTCCCCCGCTTCGCTGGACAGGTGGGCTAGTTCGTTCAGTGTGCCGTGGGCACCGCCTTCACCGCTGGAGCCATTGTCTCCTTCGATAAATAACACCAGGGTGTTGTCGGCAATACCCATGCGTTCCAGTTCCTGCATCAGGCGGCCAAATTGCGCGTCCTGGTAGGCGAGCATGGCGGCGAACACCTCCATGTAGCGGGCGTAGACTTTTTTCTCGGTTTCAGAAAGGTTGTCCCAGGCGGGAATCTGGTCGGGCCGCGCCGCCAATTGGGTGTTGGCGGGTACCACTCCCAGCGCTTTTTGGCGGGCGAGAATGCGTTCGCGTTCCTCGTCCCAGCCGTGATCAAATTTTCCCTGAAAGCGGGCAATCCAGTCCTTGGGAGCCTGTAGCGGAGCGTGGGCGGTACCTGGCGCATAGTACATGAAAAAGGGTTTGTCAGGCGCCGCCGCCTGCTGGTTGTGCACCCAGTTGATGGCGCGGTCGATGAGATCGCGGTCGAGTAGATAGTTTTCGTCGCGCCCTTCGCTGCCTACCGGCGTGGTGCCGTCAAACAGGGCGGGTCGCCATTGGTTGGTGTCACCGGCGACAAAGCCGTAAAAATGTTCAAAGCCGCGCCCGGTGGGCCACTGCTCAAAGGGTCCGGCGGGAGACCGATCCGCAGAGGGAACATTGTGATCCTTGCCAAACATGGCGGTGTTGTAGCCATTGTCGCGAAGAATGCGGGCGACGGTTGCGGCGCTGCGGGGAATGCGAGAAGTATATCCGGGGTAAGGCGAGGCGATATCCGCCAGCATGCCGCTGCCAACGGCGTGATGGTTGCGGCCGGTGAGCAGGGCGGCCCGGGTGGGGGAGCAAATCCCGGTGGTGTGAAAGCGGTTGTAGCGCAATCCCTTTGCTGCCAGCGCGTCGAGCTGGGGAGTTGGAACCGGGCCACCAAAGGTACTGGCGGCAGCAAAGCCGACATCATCGGTGAGTACCAGCACCACATTGGGGGCTCCCTGCGGTGCTTTTACCCGGCGGGGAACGTAGCTGTCTGAGTCGCCCTCGGTTTCGCCCAGCTCGCCCTTGAACGACTCGGGAACAAGCGGCAGGGCGGAGCGGTCGATGGGGCTTGCGGTACTGCTGGCAAAGGTACTGGCTGACCAGACAAAGATGGTGCCGAGCAGCCAGTGGCGATATGGGGTAATCACGCGCTCTCCTTTTTTCTTATTGTGCCAAAGCCATCACTATGGCGACGAAAACCCATAATTTCCAATGCTTTATTTTTACTATTTCCATGCCTTTTGGGCATTAATTGAGTTGGTTTGGAGCGGTGTTGTTGTCGGCGAAAATCAGCTAACCGGTATCTCTTCCGACATGCTTTCGACTATCGGCCATAACACCTCGTCGGCGAGTTTATTGCAGAAATACTCATGGACGGTTTTGATCTTGCCGTCCTGCATTAAGAACACCATGCAGTACTGGTTGCGGTAGTCTTCGCCGCGGCAGGTAACGCCGGTGCCTTCAAACTCGACGATCACACTGTCTTTGTCGGTCATAACGGCCTTGATCTCAGGGTTTAGGCCCTTGGGGAAAATACTCAGAAAGGCACCAATTGTCCCAATGATGGTGTCGTATTCCCGCACTCCGGAGAATTTTCCATAACCCTTGGCAACGGTGGTGGCATCGGGTCGCAAGCAGGTGGCGGCGGTGGCGGTGTCACCCTTGCCCATGGCGTCGATGAAGGTCAGGACCAACTTTTTCTGCGCTTCAGTTTGTGCCCGCTGTTCCTCCGCGCCGGTGGTGCACTCAGTCTTTGAGCCCATGACCGCCCAGCCAATATTTTTCACCCAGTTCACCACGGCGAGAATAATGCTCTGGAATACCGGAGTCGGCGCCGTGGTGACGGTCTCTTCGATCTCGGACTTCAGCTTTGATGCAAATGACTTGGCGAGCTGCGGCAGCAGGGGTTTGCTGACCGCTTCCCACATGGGGGCCATGGAGCCGCTGCCTTCTACCCTCACCCCCATGGAAATTTCGGTTTCGTGCTTGCCCGTGGCGCGAGCGGTATAGATGCCGCCCCCTACCACGGGTTCATTTTCGAGCTTGAACGCAAAGTTGACGCCACTGGGGCCATTCCAGTTCTCAACCCTAACCATTACATTGACGGTTTTAATCAGCCCGCCGGCGCCCACTTTGATTACCCATTTCGATTCGTCGTCGTTGATGATGTGGCATTCCTGGCAGCCGGGGAACAGATTCGCCCACTTCTCAATATCTTTTACGTAGCTCCAGACCTCATCAATGCCCTTGTTAATGACAATGGCGTGTTCTGCTTCGATCATCTTGTCTTTCCCTGTTGGTCTGGTTTTTATAAGCCGAGGCGAGCGACTTCTTTTTCGAGCAAATCGCTGGGTTTGCCGGCCGCGTGGCGCCCGGCGAGATAGCCGTGGGTCATGCCCCGGGCATTGGTGATGCCGCTCTGCATAAACGCGCCGTTGTCCAGGCGAACCACTGAGTTGCCGGCGACGTACAGGCCTTCAATAGGGTTGTCGTTCCAGTCCACCGCCCGGCAGTGCTGGTCAGCCATGATCCCGGAAGCGGCAATACCGCCCCCCGCCAGGCGATGCAGTGGAATGGCGACATAGGGGCCCTGGTTCAAGGCGCCGAGATTGGCATTGGGCGTGTTCAGCGGGTCGCCGCACATCAGAGCACCCCAGGGGAAGGTGCCGCGATTAAATTCGGGGTCTTCGCCGCGCGCGGAGTAATCGTTAAATTTCGCGATGGTGTCCAGCAGGCCGGCCTTGTCGATGCCGGTGATATCGGCGAGTTCTTCGATGGAGTTCGCCGTTACGCCCAGCTCTGCGGGTACAGCTTCGCCAGGCATCAGCGAGCCAAAGGGATATTTGGAACGCGCCTGGTTATCTAAAATCGCCCAGCAGGGGAAGTTCGGATGGGTTTGGCTTGCCCCGTCGATGGCGTCCAGAGCGTAGTACACCGAGCGGTAGAAGGCTTCGTTTGAAAAACGCTGGCCTTTTTTGTTGACCACAACCGTGTGGGGCAGGCCTAGGAAGGGCAGTGCACCGCGCCACAGCGGCACGCCTTCTTCCTGTTCTTCGCCGGGAACGTGGAAGCCCAACAGGGTCACGTCGGGCACTTTGGCGACGCGGGCGCCAACTTGCCCCGCCAGGCGAAGATGGGCGCCGTTGACGGTGGACATGACCATGGATTCCACTTTCAACTGGTGGCCGAGGGTTTTGGCAAAGCTCGGGCTGCGTTCATAGCTACTCACGGCAATAACAACACCGCGATTCGCTTTGATGTAGAGGTCCTTGCCATTGCAGCTGGCGCGAGCACCCACCACGCGGCCGCCGTCTGTGATCAGCTCTTCAACATTGACGCCGGTGTGAATAGGAATATTGCGGTCCAGTACACCTTTAACAAAGTAGGCGGCCAGCCCGGGCCCCACGCAGCGCTCGTCTTTCTCGAGGCGCTGGGCCATCACGCTGTAGTCCCACTTCATCATATTGGCCATGCCGCCGTTGCCGAAGATGTCCTCGTGGGTCATGCCGTTGGGTACGTGTGGTGAAACGCGGGTTTTTGTCTGCCATTCTCCCAATGTTACGGCGGGGAAGGGTTCAACTTCGAGGTAGCGCCCCTCTGCCATACTGTCTTCGGTGTGCGGATAGTAGTAGTCCGGGCAGTCGCGAATCACGGTCATTTTGAGGCCAATGTTTTCCTCAAAATATTTCAGGGCAACCGGGCCGTGTACTGACTGGTTTAAAATCAGCAGGTCTTCGCCGTAGCCCATGGACAGCTTTTTGACGTAGCGGTAACCGCTATCCGGGGTGTCTTCAATGCCGAGTTCCGCCGCTTTATGGTTGCCGGGAATCCAGATTTCACCCATTGAGTAGGCCGTGACGCCACCGATTTGCTCGGCGCGCTCGAGTACCACGGCACTCGCGCCATGGTCGTGGGCGGTAATCGCGGCGCAGAGACCGCCGCCGCCTGAGCCGACAGAGACAACATCGGCTTCGATATCCCACTGGATGTCTGTGCGGTAGATCATGTAAGGCTCCTTTCCCGGTATGGCACCGGGCGATGGTCAGTTGAAATAAGAATTATTGTGTTCGCGCTTCGGCGCGCTTAACCCAGGTAACGACCGCCGTTCACGCTGAGGGTATGGCCGGTAATGTAATTGGCGTCATCGCTCGCAAGAAAGGCGACTGCGGCGGCGATATCCTCGGGTCGTCCGGGCCGTTTCATCGGCATCGATTTGGCATAGTCGTCGATATCTACCGGGGATTCTTCGAGCATTGGCGTGACGACGAAGCCGGGTGGGACGTTGTTAACGGTAATGCCGGTTTCCGCCAGTTCGATGGCCAGGGCCTTGGTCAAACCGATGACACCGCCTTTGGAAGCCACATAGTGCGACATGGCTTTGGCGCCGGTCTGGGTTGAAGACGAGGAGATATTGATAATCCGTCCCCACTTGGCCTCCAGCATCTCTGGCACAAACTCCTTGGTGCAGAGAAAGGGGCCCTTCAGATTGATAGTCATCATCTGCTCCCACATTTCTTCGGTAATCGACAGAAAACTGTTGAAGCGGGAGATGCCGGCGTTGTTGACCAGGATATTGACGGGGCCCAGCTCGGCGCGGGTTTGCGCGGCGCAACGTGCAATGTCCGCAGCGGAGGAGGCATCGCCGGTGCAATAAATAGCGCGACCGCCCTGCTCGTTAATTTCGTTTGCGGTTTCTTTTGCGCCGTCTTCGCGAAGATCCCACACCGCGACGGCGGCGCCTTCGCTCGCCAGTTTCAGGCAGATGGCGCGGCCGATGCCTCTTGCTCCGCCGGTAACCACGGCGACTTTTCCTATAAATGACATGATTTCTTTTCCCGGTTTTTTAAGACGCCGCGCCGGCGGAGAGCCTGCGCAGTGCTATTTACAAAGTGATTATTAGTACGTTGTTGGAGTTACACCCACTCAACTAAAGGGTTCTTCTCCCAGCAGGGTCGAGCGGTGCATGGTTCTGGCGCTGTCCAACGGATAGGGCTCCGCGCGATGCAAGACGCCGGTGTTATCCCAAACCAGCGTGTCGCCGGGTGTCCATTCATGGCGGTAGATAAACCTGGGCTGGGTCGACCAGCTGAGAAGTTCGTCCAGCAGGGCATCGCTCTCTTCCCTGGGCATGCCGACCACACGGGAGGCATGGCAACCAATCACCAGGGACTTGCGGCCGCATTTGTGGGTCCAGACGAGACTGTGGGTGGTCTCGGGGAAACCGCGCCAGTAGGCGAGATACTCCTCTGTCGTCTCAATCCCGGCGCGGGTCATAGAGACCTCGACGCTGTGCACAACCTGCAGGGAGGCGATTTTGTTTTTCATCTCTTCCGGCAGTGCCTCGTAAGCCGCGTAGGAGTTGGCAAATTCAGTTTGTCCGCCAGTTGCTGATAGCACCTTGGCGGTGAGCATGGTGGCAAAGGGGGGGATCTGGTCGTGGGTGCCGTCGATATGCCACAGAAAAGAGCCCTTAAGGTAATCAGCATGGGCATTGGAATTTTTATCGAGGGTGATTTTGTAGATGCCCTTACCAAGTTCTTCGCGCAATGTCCCCAGTGACCTGGCCAGGGCCAGTTGTTCCTCGTCGTTGGGTACCAGCGCCTTAAAGACCAGTACGCCGCGATTGACCAGCATCTGGCGAAGCTCCTGTGCCATCTCGGGCTGGAGCAGGTCCTGGATATCGGCACGGATTTCGGTGCCAATCAGTGTCTTGAGTTCTGATGTCTGGACAGACATGGTGTTGCGTCCTCGGTTGCCTCGCTGGCGGCTCTTATTAAAATTATGTGCGCTATTATTGATACCATTCGGTACTATTAAGAGTCAAGTTAATTGGTGTGCGGTCATCGCGGCGTCAGCTGTACATGAGCTTACTGGGAGCGAGCGAATTTGCGTCCGGTGGAGGGGCGGGGCTGTCGTGGCTGTGGAGAAAAGTTTGAAAGGGGACGGTTACCAGGCCTGCCTGGCAGCCAGCAGCAGGTTGACGGATCGCTCAACCCAGTCTTTGCGGCGGGTGCTTGATGCCGGCTCGTTACTGACCATCACGTCGACGTACCAACCGCGGATCATCAGGATAAACACCTCCGCCACGCCGGTCGGATTTTTACAGGGGGTGCCGTCGCGCTCGGCGCAGGCGGCAATAAATCGGGAGATGCGTTTTATCCCCAGCTCTGTTCGTTCCCTGGCCGCCGCGCCCAGTTCGGGAAAGCGCGACGATTCGCTGTGCATCAGCCGGTAGACCTCCAGCATATCCGGCTCCAGGCTGAGTTTTAAGGTGTGGTTGGCGTAGGATTTTAAACCCTCTTCCAGGCTGACATCCCCAGTGGTTGAACTGAGCAATCTCGCCGGGGACATGCGCTCTATCTGCTGATAGGCGATGGCTCGAAACAGCTCTTCCTTGGAGGAATAACGTGAATACAGCGTGGTTTTTGAAATGCCGGCATTTCTTACGATGCGGGTCAGTGAGGCGCCGCCGTAGCCCGCCTGGATGAATTCGTCTAATGCCACTTTGAGGAGGCGGGTTTCAATTTCGGCGACGTTTTCCTGGGTGGGGCGGCCTTTGCTGCGTCGGGGCTGTGTTTTGCCAGTTGGTCCTGACTTTTGTGACGCCTTGCTCCGCGTAGTGTGTTGCCCTTCCAACGTGCCTGCCCTCGTGAATATTCGATGTGAAGCGGTGTTTTATCATAAAATATATAGTACCATTAAGTACTATTAGCATAACGCGATTTTCCCTGCGCAGAGATACTATAGCCGATCTCGCGACGAATAAACGACAACAATACGGGTTCCACAATGAGCGAAATCGATCACCCTATCGATAACCTTTCGATTATCCATGGCATACCACTGAGCGAGGAAGAAGGCATTGGCGCCTTGACCCTGGGCGCCTATTTGCAGGAGGTTTGTGAGCGCTACAGCGCAAACGAGGCCGCGGTTCAGTACGTCGATGGTGTTGCCGAGCGCTGGACTTATGGCGAACTCTGGCAGCGATCTGTCGAGATCGCCAGAGCATTGCTCGCCTGTGGCGTGACCAAGGGCACCCGCGTGGGGGTGATGATGACCAATCGGCTCGAGTTCCTGTCGTCGGTTTTTGGCACGGCGCTGACTGGCGGTATTGCAACGACGATCAGCACCTTTTCGACGAAAAATGAGCTGGAATTTATTCTCCAGCAAGCCGACTGTGCCGTGCTCCTGCTCGAGAGAAATATTCTCAAGAAAGATTTTGTGCAAACCCTGTTGGAGATCGAGCCCGCGCTGGCGCAGGCGGCGCCCGGTCAACTGCAATCGCGCACGTTGCCTTTTCTGAAGTATGTTGCCACGGTGGACAGTACAGAAGGCCAGGGCGTTATCGAAAGCTGGACGGACTTTTTGGCGCGCGGTGCGGCAACCCCTGTTGATATGGTTGCGGCGACCGCGCAGCGCGTGAATCCCGCCGACCCCGGTGTATTGTTTTTCTCCTCCGGTTCGACGGGAAAACCCAAGGGTATTCTCAGTGCGCACCGCGGTGTATGTCTGCAATTGTGGCGCTGGCGGAAGTGGCTGGCGCTGGAAGAGGGCGTCAGGAGCTGGTCGGCCAATGGCTTTTTCTGGTCTGGCAATTTCGCCATCGGTATCGGCGGCACCTTCTCAATTGGCGGCAGCCTGGTACTCCAGCAAACCTTCCAACCGGAAGAGGCCCTGAGCCTGATGGAGAAGGAGAAGGTGTCCTACCTGTTTGCCTGGCCGCACCAGTGGGCGCAGCTCACCGACGCCAAAAACTGGTTGGACGTAGATTTGTCGGCGATGCAGTACATCGACATGGGTTCACCCATTGCGAAGCACCCCACGATCAATACCGATTACATTGAGCCTGCTCATGCCTATGGGAATACTGAGACCTTTACGCTGAGCTCGGTGTATCCGGCGCACACACCCAAAGCCGTTTCTGCGGGCAGTCACGGTATTCCCGCGGCGGGCAATACCCTCAAGATTGTCGATCCTCTCAGTGGCAAAACCGTTGCTCTGGGCGAGCGTGGGGAAATCGCGCTGAAGGGGCCAACTTTGATGTTGGGTTATATTGGCGTGCCCCTGGATGAAACCCTGGACGAAGAGGGCTTCTTCCGCACCGGTGATGGTGGCTATATGGATAGCGAAGGCCGGCTCTATTGGGAGGGGCGTCTCAACGACATTATTAAAACCGGCGGTGCCAATGTCTCGCCCGTTGAGGTCGATATTCTGCTGGCAACACATCCCGCGGTGAAGGTGACCAAAACCATCGGTGTTGCCGACGAGCTGTTGGGTGAGATTGTCGTGGCCTGTATTGTGCCGCTTGAAGGCACCTCGCCCAGCGAAGACGATATTCGAAATTTCGCCAAGGAGCAGCTCGCTAGCTACAAGGTACCGCGCAAGGTGCTGTTCTTTACTGAAGACGAACTCAGCCTGACCGGCAGCGCCAAGGTGAAAAGCGATGACCTGCGTGAGCTGGCAGTTAAGCGTTTGGAAGCGGAAAATAGCTGAGTCTTTCGCACTACCTGCAGTTACCTGCGTTGGCGTGTTGCAAACGG
>JBFEVY010000155.1:0-8349 GCA_041546665.1 Spongiibacteraceae bacterium
CATCGACAATATTTATTATTACCCGACAACCGCGCAGGAATTTGAAGCCAATCGCAATACCTTCCAGTCGCTGGACAGCGAGGATGTGATTCCCACCTTGACCATCCGTGGCCCGCAGGGTGAGCAGAGCCGGGAACTGTTTGCGCCGGAAGATTGCCTGGTGACCAATGAAGACGTGGTGAATAACGACAAGGCCGGTTATCCGACCTTGACCAGCATCACGGCGATATCGCTGGACGACCCCTTGAATCCGCAAACCGTGTGTTACAACGAATCGGCGGCGGGTCTGTATATGTCGGATAACGCGCTCTATCTGACGGATGTTCGTTACAGTGCAGAGACCTCCGTGACGCGGATTCATAAATTTGCGCTGGGGGAGGGTAAACCCCAGTACCGCGGCTCGGCTGAAGTGTCGGGTTATTTGTGGACCGGTGGTCAGAAGGACTTTCGGATTTCTGAATACGACGGTTATCTGCGTCTGGTGACTTCAGTCTGGACGGGTGATGAAGCAGACCGCCAGGATCATATTCTTCATATTCTGAAACAGGCAGACAGCGGCACGGCGCTGGAAGAGGTTTCGCAATTGCCCAACAGTGCTCGCCCGGCCGAGATCGGCAAGCCTAACGAAGCACTTTACGGTGTGCGCTTTGTGGGTGAGCGCGCCTACGCGGTAACCTTTGAACAGATTGATCCGCTCTATGTGCTGGATTTGAGCAACCCGGAAGATCCGTTTATTGCCGGTTCGATTGATCTTCCCGGGTTCTCTGATTTCCTTCACCCTATTGGTGACGATTTGCTGCTGGGTCTGGGAACAAGCACTCCGGAGAGCGGTGGTCGCCAGGTGAAGCTGGAGCTGTTTGATGTGTCAGCGCCGACTGCACCTGTGTCCCGCGGTTCCTTGTTACTCGGCGCCGAAGGTGACTGGAACTGGTCTGAAGCACAGTACAATCGCCACGCCTTTAGCTATCTCTCCGGGGATGGCAGTGATCGTTTTACGGTGCCGGTTCAAAGCTCCGGAAGTACACCGGAGGGCGGCTATTATTCAAATGCCTCGCTCTACCTGATGGAGGTGAATAATACCGGTGATGCCAGCGCTGCGTCGCTGGATGCGGCGGGCAGTATTCTCGCGGATTATCCCGGTAGTCCATATTGGTATGGCGGCTATCGTCACCGCTCGGTGATCGATGGTGATGCGGTGTATTTTATTGCCGATGATGATGTCTGGTCCGCGCTGTGGGATAGCCCCGACACGGTCAACGGGCCGCAGTAAACCGCTCCTATGTTAATGCCCGGCGGCGCCGGGCGCTCTTCCAATTGCCGACAAGCCGACGTGACGTGGTTTGTCGGCTTTGTTTTTTTATTTGAGAATTTTTATGACAACACGCTATCTCGATCCGACCGACGAGTCGGCCATTGCCTTATTTTCCCGAGATATTCCCGGCGAAGTGGTGATGCTGAACCTACTGCGCTTTCGCGATATCGCAGACTATGCTGAATTTCCCGAACTGCGACCGGATACCGCAATTTCCGGGCGGGAAGCTTTTCAGCGTTATATCGATCACACCCTGCCGTTCTTGCAGGCGTCGGGGGGCGAAGTGAGTTTTCTCGGTGAGGGTGGTCGCTATTTTATCGGACCGCAGGATGAGTATTGGGATCTGGCAATGTTGATTCGTCAGTCTTCCCTGCAAAGTTTTATCGAATTCGCCTCCCATGAAGCCTATCAGGCGGGAATAGGTCACCGCAGTGCGGCGCTGCTGGACTCCCGGCTTTTGCCGCTGGTAGCCCATCAGGGAAGCGACATCACGGCGCTTTCTTTAACGCCGGCGCAATAGGGTATGCTGTAGCGGAATTCCTTAACCGGTAACAGTATATGATCGCCTTGTCTGAACCCTATCAGCCCCGCCCCACCCGCTTTCTTGGTTTATGGCAGCTCGAAAACTGGCGAATGAAAGCCTACGGCATCAGCTACGGCGATACCGTGCTATCTGCAGAGCTTGTTCAACGGGCGCGGGATATTGCCGTGGCACGGCTGGCGGAAAGTGCCGAGCAAACCGCGCATTATGGTGTGGGCTTCGTGGGGATTCATCAGGGTAAGACCAGTAATTTTGTGTTTGTTGACTGGTGGGCAAGCGAGAATGAACTGCATCACCATGTTTATGTTTCCCCGTCGGCGGATTCGATGGAGCTGGTCTATCAGACGCCTTCAGGGCTGGCGGCTTGTGTGTGGGATCTACTGGTGATTGCTCACGAGCGCGATGCCTGGGTCAAACATGTGCTTAAGCACGATGGTGGCCCTGACCTGGAGGTATACCTGAGCGATAGGTTTCATGTTCCCGGTTGAGGTATTTATGCGCGGCTCAAAGCAGGTCGATTTGGCGTGTTGGTAACAAGATGAAGGCGATTCACTATCGGGAATTTAACGATATCAACTCGGATGATTTTCTGCCCCTGTTAAATGCCCCATCGCTGCGTACCCATTTGGTGGCGCATCCGCTGTTCGACTCGGCAAGTATCGCGGATTGGGTGAGGCAAAAACTTGTGGTCGATGCCGCTCCCGGCTGTAGAGTTCGGGCGGTGTACGTTGAGGGTGTGCTGGCAGGCTGGTGCGGAATTCAAGCCGACGAAAAAGGGTATGAACTTGCCATTGTTATTGGCCCTCAATTCTGGGGTGCCGGCCTTCGCATCTTTCGGGATATGATGTTTTGGGCCGCCGAGCTGGGACACCGCGAACTTGTCTTTCACCTGCTGGAGACGCGGCCAGAATACCGTTTTTTGCGGAAACAGGCTTCGCGAGTTGAGGTGAGTGAATTGCTGGGGAGAAAATTTACCAGCTATGTTTTGCCTGTACCTCCTTTGTAAGAAAAGCCTGACTGAGCTGACGGCGAGTTCGTCAGCTCAGTTGCATGCCCTAGTACGTCTCTATTTGCAGGCGTCCCTCATGCTGCAAATCGTGGTGAAGGCTTGCCCAGTCGAGTCCGTTCTGCTCGGCGATTTTTTCCAACGCCGACATAATGCCCTGTTCCATGCTGATCAGACCGCAGACAAACAAGTAGCTGTTTTTATCCTTCAGGAAGTCGGCGACCATGTCCGCCTGTTCAAGTAGTAAGTCCTGAACGTAGCGCTTGGGCTCGGTCGGGCTGCGGGACAGTGCGAGATGTTTACTCAGCAGGGTGTCGGGCAGGGTGTTTAATTCATCGTAATACGCCATTTCCTCAGGGGTTCGGCCGCCGTAAAACAGATGCAGGGGCTGCGCGGGTGTTTCGCTGATTCGCTGTTGGCGCTGAATAAACGAACGCATGGGGGCAATGCCGGTGCCTGTGCAGATCATCATAATGCGACTGTTCGAGTCCTGAGGCATAAGAAAATGTGCGCCAATGGGGCCAACGCAGCGCACGGTATCTCCAGGCTGGAGGTCGCACATGAAATTGGATGCGACACCGTGATAGGGCTTGCCTTCCCATTCGTCGATAACGCGTTTGACGGTCAGCGCCATTTCCCTAGTGCCCGGGGTTTCGCCATCGCGGTCACTGGCAATTGAATACGCCCGCATATGATGGGCCTGACCTCGGGCGTCGGTACCCGGTGGTAGCACGCCGACGTTCTGCCCTTCCAGCCATGGAAAATCGGCGTCGCCAAATTCCAGAACAATATGATGTATGGCGGTTTCCGAGTCAGGTGGGGTCACCCGGATATTGCTTTTTATCTGCGCAATCACCGGGGTGCTTTGCGTATACATAAAAGTGGTGGGCTGGCTGGCAGAAGCCGGTGCCGGGTGGCCGCTTGGCGCTTCGTCTTCGTCCAGTTCGGCAACCAGAGTTTGACCGTCTACCTCCAGTTCCTCGGGCAGCGTTTCCCAGGAAAACTGTTCCTCAAGGGAATAGGCCTGCCCCGCCGGCACCATCCGCCAGGCAGAAATCGCCTCGGAGCCGCACACCGCCAGACATTCGTGGGTGTTGTTGCAAAGGTTTGGGTCGATAGCGAAAGCCTGGCCAAAGTCGCCCTCGTGAATGGCGTTCTCTTTGCACGTCGCCGCGCAACTGCCGCAGGCCAGGCACAGCTCGGGGTCGATCAGGTGTTGTTTTATAAATCCCGCCGTATTGGGTGCATTCATAGCTAATACCCATCGTAATTTTAATATTAGAAGCCCCTCATACTGCTACAGCCTTTTTTTGAAATGATTGATAGGGATCAATTAATCCAATGGCGGGAATGTGAGGAAATGGTGCTAGGCGGGAAGACGCAAGGGCGTGTGGCAATGTGCCGGCCGCGGCCGGAAAAGTGGACTACACTTTAGAAACCGCACTGTTACTGCGTTTTGTCGCTGTTTGTTGCCAGGTAAGGGCTGGTTTTCATAACCCCGGCGCTGGCCTTGTGCACAGGATTACGATTTGTTCACTCTACAAGAGAGGGCGTTGAAAGATGAAAATGGAACAGTACATACGGGCCATTGCGGGCAGTTTTGTTTTATTATCCCTCGGCCTGGGATATGTCCACAGTCCTTATTGGCATCTGTTTACCGCGTTTGTCGGGCTGAATTTATTGCAGTCGGCATTTACAAAATGGTGTTTGATGGAAAAGCTTCTCGCCCGCTTGGAGGTGGAATAAAACCGGGCAGGTCGGTGATGACAATAACGCTGGGTTGAGGGGAGAGAGTTCTTGATCAGTCTTAAGGCCGCCGCAATCTGGTTTTTAATCGCCTGCCTGGCAGTGGCAAATGGCCTACTTCGGGAACAGGTTTTGGCGCCGAAGTTGGGTATGACTGCTGCATTGCCGCTCAGTGGAATATCGCTTTCAATCATTGTTTTTGCGGTAACCTATTGGTTGTTTTTTTTGATTCGTGGCGGTGACGCCAGCACCTATCTACTGCTGGGTTTGCAATGGGTATTGATGACCCTGGCCTTTGAGTTTCTATTTGGCCACTATGTTGCCGGCAAATCCTGGGCGACATTGAGAGCGGGACTTCACCCGCTGACCGGCGATCTGTTTTCCCTGGTGTTGGTGGTCAGCTTGTTGTCGCCGAGTGTGGTGGCTAGAATAAGAGGCGCGATATAAATAAACCTTCTTGCTGTTCCGCACTCTGTGGTGAGGTAACGGCAAACGAAACGCGGTGAAATATGGACGCCCCACAGCAGCCCCCGGAATCTCAATACGCCGCCCCTGAGCAATTGGAATACGGCGGCTTTTGGCTGCGGGTTTTTGCGAGCCTTATCGATACGGTATTGTTTGGGCTGCTGTTGCTGCCGATGTTGACCCTTACGGTGGGCGATGTGCAGTGGTCGACGGTGGAGGGAGATGGCATGAGTGCTTCCACCCTGTCGCTTGAAACGCTCCATATCCCCGGCGGTCTGAATCTTCTGATTAATTATGTGCTGCCTGCCGTGATAGTGCTGTTGTTCTGGTTGTACAAGTCCGCCACGCCGGGCAAGTTGATGTTGAATCTGGTTATTGTCGATGCGCGCACCGGCGAGAAGCCCACGACCGCCCAGTGGCTTATTCGCTATCTGGGCTACTATATTTCGGGTTTCTTCATCATGCTGGGTTTTATCTGGGTGGGCTTTGATAAGAAGAAGCAGGGCTGGCACGATAAATTGGCTGGCACGGTAGTGCTACATAAAAAACGTCAGGCCCCGGTGAAATTTAACGACTGAGCTGAAGCACTGATTTTTCGTGGTCAATTACTGCCCGCGGTCGGTGGCTACGGAAGACCTCAAGGGAGTGCAGGTTATGGTTGATGTTGAGCAATTGTTAGACGACATTTTGCGCCGCGAAGGTGGCTTTGTGGACCACCCGGATGACCGCGGCGGCCCGACAAAATTTGGCATCACCCTGCAGGTCCTGGCAAGCTACCTCGGTCGCGCCGTGACGCGCAATGACGTGCGTGAGCTTTCCGAGGACCTGGCGCGGGAAATCTACAAACGCAATTATTTCTACGGTGCAAAAATCGATACCCTGCCGGAGGCAATCCAGGCCTTTGTGTTTGACAGTGCGGTCAACCACGGCCAGGGTAGGGCAATCAAGTTCGTGCAGGAAGTCTGCAACGATGCGGGCTACGCCAAGCGTCTGCGGGTGGACGGCTTGATGGGGCCCAATACCTGCCGGGCGGCGGAGTGGGCACAGGAGACAATGGCTGCGGGTTTTCTTCAAGCGTTAGTCGAGAAGCGGCGCAATTTCTATTATCTGATTGCAGAGTTGCGGCCTTCGCAGCAGGTCTTTTTAAAAGGCTGGCTGAATCGCATTGACGAGTTCGATCAGGGAGTGGCCTGAGGTACAGTCATTCAGGCCGCTCCGTTTTGGCATTCCCTGTTTGCTGTTCTAGAAGCGCAGTCCCAATTCCAGTTCATAGCTCGCGGCGGGATAGGCACCGCCAAAATGGGTGCCTCTGAAAGCGGGAGCATCCTGCCCTCCTGCGAGGTATTCCCGGTCGCCGATATTGTCGCCAAACAGCATCAGGTGCCAGGTGTCGCTCAGGGATTTAATGCCGAACTGCAAACCGTAGGTGGTGCCGGATTCACGCACATCAATGGGGTCGAGGTCGGTCGCCAGGGCCACTTCGCTGTTGTAGGTGGCGGTCAAGCCGGCGGTGGTGATAAAGGGCAGATCCAGCAGCTGGCCTTGATAACCGGCGGTGACCGTCGTTTTGACCTCTGGTGCCAAACGCAATGGTTCGCCGCTCAGGTCGCAGGGTGGCGAATTGGTAACTTCTGCGGCGCAGGGCGCGCTTTTAAATTCATCGTAGGTCGCATCGGTATACGCGCCGTTGGCACTTAGCAGGATGCCCTGCCGGGTAATCAGCATCGCCTCAAACTCAATCCCTTTGATGGTGGCCGCCGCGGCGTTACCGACAACGTAGCTCACGCCGTTAAAGGTCGCTACCTGCAAACCGTCGAAGTCGGTGAGAAACGCCGCCACGTTAAAACGCGCCGCGCCGCCCAACCACTCTGACTTGAAGCCCAGCTCGTAGGTGAGGGCATCTTCGTCGTCAAACTCAAGTTGCAGGTCATTCACCGGTTGGGCATTGTAGCCACCGGATTTAAAACCCCGGGCCACCGTCAGGTAACTCATGGCATCGTCATTGACGTGATACTGCGCGGAGAATTTGGGGATGATATTTACCGTGTCGCGCTCGCGGTGTGCCTCAAAGGGGCTGTCGCCGGCGATAATTACGGGGAAAATCACCGAACCGCCCAGGGCATCGCCAAGTCCCGCCCCGAGTATTGGCAGGCTCAGGTCGCTGTCATTGCCAATGGTTGCGCCTTCTACACCGGTGCGGTTGTTGATTAGTCGATGGCTGACATCGAGAACCTTTTCTTCGTAATTTGCCCGGCTGCCCAGGGTGATTGTCCAGTGCTGGCCAAAATGCCAGCTTGCTTGGCCAAACAGTGCGGCGCTGCGGGTGGTCTGATCAAAGCGAGTGAGGGAGGTTTCGACAGGCGCTGCGCCGCCTTCCAGTGCCAGTCTGGCCTGTATCGCCTGGCCGGCTGCGAGCCCTGCAATGGCGTTATCGAGCTCAGCATCCTGGCAGGCTTTGGGATCGGGGCTCGCGTTCACACAGGCTATACGTTCGGCTTCGCCGGTGACCAGAAGAATTTCCGTCAGCTCCAGGTAGTCGGTGATGTCATAGGTGGTGAACAGTTCGGTTTGCAGGTAGTAGGCGCCCGCCACGTATTCGAAATTACCGGGCTCGGAGGTAATGCGCAGCTCTTGGCTGAATTGGCGCAGGTCTTCATTGTTGTACAACACAAGAAACGGAATGGGTGAGAAGTCGGCGTCAAAACTGAGGTCTTCGTCCATCCAGGAGTAGTTGCTGACGCTGGTCAGCACGCTGCCGTTGTCGAGTGTCCAGTCGGCTTTGAGGGTCGCGTCCCAGGTATCAACATTCGAGCTCGCCGCATGGTCCAGTGCGGTTTTTTCGTCGTAGGCGTCGTCGTCGACTTGAGGGTCAAAGACTTCCATAGCGGCGCGGTGGCGGTCGCGTAGGGCAAAGAGCTGGGTGCCGCCGCCGTGTTGGTCGTTGGCGCCGCCGTTCAGGGTGAAGCCAATGCTGAGGTCGTCGCTGGCGTCCCATTGTAAACGCAGGCGAATGCCCTGGTTGTCACGGTTCTCTTCGTCAATACCTGTGGTGGTGTTGTGAACGCCGCCGTCGCGGGTCTCTTTCAATAGCGCTATGCGCCAGGCCAGTTTGCCGTCGATCAAAGGGCCGGTGGCGGCGAAACGGTAGCGTTGGAGATTGCGGTCGCCCAGCAGGACATCGCCCTTGACGCCGAAGTTGTATTCCGGCGCGGCGGTGCGAAAGTGAATTGCCCCCGCCGAGGAATTTTTACCGAACAGGGTGCCCTGGGGGCCGCGCAA
>JBFEVY010000267.1:0-5046 GCA_041546665.1 Spongiibacteraceae bacterium
AACAGGTTTACCGCAAGCTGCTCGCCTTTACCGAAAAGCTCAAAAGCGACGGCGCGCTTGGCGATGATCTTGAATTGCACGTCGCCGGCCAGGGCGCGGTTTCAGGCTATCTCTCCGCCTATATTGCCGCCGACGCAAGCCGCCTCAACCCCGTTGCCGCGATCATTATTACCATTGTTTTGCTGCTGGCATTTCGCACTGTCGCCGGCACCGTGCTACCCAATATTATTGTGCTGGGTACGGTTGCCGTCGGGCTGGGCAGCATGGCCGCCGCTGGCGTGCCGATGTACGTGATCACCAATTCGCTGCCTGTGATTCTGATTGGTATCGCGGTCTGCGATGCCATTCATATTTTCTCCCAGTACTACGACGAGCTCGCCGCCGCCCCTACCCTAAGCGGTCGCGAAGCCACCGTGCGCGCCATGGCAGCAATGTGGCGACCGGTAACCCTGACAACCCTGACTACAGTCGCCGGCTTTGTCGGTCTTTCTCTGGCGGCGTCGCTGCCGCCCATGCAGTCCTACGGCATTTTTGCCGCCATTGGCATTATGGCCGCCTGGGTGTGGACATTGTTATTACTGCCGGCGCTGTTGTCACTGTTTAAGCCGCGAATAAAATCTCCGCAAAAACGCGAAAAGGCGCCGCAAAACGACCTGATCAGCCGTGCACTGGCAGGCCTGGCAGGGCTGGTTGCCCAGCAACCTCGGCGGGTATTACTCGCCACTGCACTGGTGTTAGTCGCCGCCGTGGTGGGTGCCAGCCGGGTTGAATTTAACGACCAGCGCATCCAGAGTTTTCAGCAGGGCGAACCGTTGCGGGTCGCCGACGGCGTGATCAACACCAGTCTCGACGGCACTTACTATCTCGATGTCGCCATTACCACTCCCGAGCCGGAGGATCTGTTCAAGCCTGACAACCTGCGCAAGATCGAAACCCTGCAAAACTGGATGGAAACGCAAGGCGGCCTGAATAACACCACCTCTATCGTCGACTACATCAAGCAGATGCACCAGGCCGTTAACGAGGGCGACCCGAAGTATTACGCCATTCCCGACGACCCGGCACTGATTGCCCAGTATTTTCTGCTCTATTCCGCGTCGAGCGAGCCCACCGATTTCGAGGATAAAATCGACTTCGACTACCGGCTTGCGCATATTCGCGGCCAGCTCGCCGACGACAATTTTCAGAAAGTTGAACCCATTGTGCTGGGCCTGAAAGACCACCTCGCCAATGAGTTCAACTCGCCGGCCATCAAGGGCAATACCACCGGCGCGCTGGACCTGAGCTACTCCTGGCTGGCGCCACTGGCGGGTAATACCGCCGCCGGTATGGCCGTTGCGCTGATACTTGTTCTGCTGGCCTCAACACTGTTTTTCCGGTCTCTTGCCCTGGGCTTGATCGCAACCACCCCGGTGGCCTGCTCGGTACTAATGGTGTTTGCGATTATGGGTTATGCCGGCATATGGATTGGCGTCGGCACCTCTATGTTTGCCGCCATCGCTATCGGCCTGGGTGTGGATTTCGCCATCCACACCATCGACCGGCTGCGCTCACTGATCCGCGACCAGGGCCTCAGTTATGAGGAGGCCGTCGCCACCCTACTGCCCAGTACCGGCCGCGCACTGCTGTTTAACCTGCTGGCACTGGCCCTGGGCTTTGGTGTGTTAATGACCTCTACCGTGCCGCCGCTGCAGGACTTTGGTTTGCTGGTCGCCATTGCCGTGCTGACCAGTTTCGCGATCAGCGTCACCGGTATGACTTCACTGATCGGCGTGCTCCGGCCCCGCGCGCTGTTTTCACAGCAGGATGTCGTTGATATCGAGGTCACTGCCATTCCTTCACAACAGGGTTTTATCCGCCCCGGGTTGCTGCGCCTTGTCGCCACAGTGGCGGTTCTCGGCCTCGCCCTGTCCGCTGCAGCTACTGAAGCCATTGATGCCGACAGTGTGATGAAGGCGGTCGACGCCCGCCCTGAGGGCCTCACCCAGCGCTCACGGCTGACCCTTGAACTCACCGACAGACACGGCAGGACCCGGGTTCAGGAGACGATCTCGCTGCGCAAATACTATGGTGATGACAAACGCCAGGCGATGTACTATCTGGAACCCACCAATGTGCGCGACACGGCGTTTCTGACCTATGACTACGCCGACCCCGAGCGCGACGACGACCAGTGGCTGTACCTACCCGCGATTCGCAAAACCCGGCGCATTTCCGCCTCGGATCGCGGGGACTACTTCCTGGGTACCGACCTGACCTATGAAGATCTGAAGCGCCAGAATAAAGTGTCGCTGGAAGACTGGCGGTTTTCTCTCATCGGTGAAGCCGAACTGGACGGTCTGAAAACGATAGTGATTGAAGGCCGCCCGGCGAGCGAAACCATTGCCGAGGAACTCGGCTACGGCCGGGCGGTTTGGCACATTGATCCGCTCAGCCAGACGATTCGCAAAACCGAAAACTGGGACACCCAGGGCAACAAACTCAAAACCGCCCGTTTCGAGCAGATCAGTCAGGTTGACGGTATCTGGACCGCCCACGAGATTATTGTCGAGAATCACAAGACCGGGCATCAAACCCGCCTGCGCCTGAGCGATATTAGCTATAACATCGCCCTCGACGACGCGGTGTTTGAAGAGCGTTCGCTGCGCCGGGGATACCGGCAATGAGACGCCAGCGCGCTACAGCGGCAGTGTTTTTCCCCGCCGCCCTGTTTATCAGCACAGCGCTGGCAAGTTTTCCGGTCGGCGCTTCGCTGAGGCTGGGCGGCATTATCGATGCTGCCCACGCCATGCAAACCGTTGACGACAGCAGCCAGAAAACCGAGTTAACCTTTCTCCCCCAGCTCGAATGGCGCAGCCCCTTCGATTTCGATCTCACCGCTATTGGGAGAGTGCGCGTGGATTGGCAGGATGCCCTCGAACCCGGGCGGCCGGATCAGGCGACAACAGACCCCTGGTCGCGGCGCAATATTGTCGATGCCCATACCGATGCGGAAATCCGCGAGTTGTATATCGAGCTCTACCCCGGCGACAGCTATGTAAAAATCGGCAAGCAGCAGATTGTGTGGGGACAGGCCGACGGACTGAAAGTGCTGGACCGTCTCAACCCGCAGAGCTATCGCGAGTTTATCCTTGCCGACTTTGAAACCTCGCGCATTCCTCTGTGGTCGGTGAAGTGGGAATTCTCTATCACCTCCGAGTGGCAGGGCCAATTGGTATTGATTCCCGACCAGAGCTACCACGAGACACCGGCGCCCGGCAGCGCCTTTGCACCAACGTCCCCCGAGCTTGTCCCCACTTTGCCCACCGGCACTGCGCTTAGTGGCCACTCGCTCAGCGTCCCTGACCGCACTCTGAAAGACGGCGACGCCGGCTTGCAACTCGCTACCCGCTGGCAGGGCTGGGATATCACCCTCAACTACCTCTACCACTACGCCGATACTCCGGTGTTTCGGCTGCGCGACACAGAGGCGGGAACTTACCTTGACACCAGCTACGAACGCACTCATATGTTTGGCGGTTCGGCCTCAAATGCCTTTGGCGATTTTACATTGCGAACCGAGCTGGGTTACACCACCGACCGCTTTGTCTATAGCAGCAGTACCGAGGCCGATCAAGGCACGGTGCGCGGCGGCGAACTCGCCTATGTCGTGGGGCTGGACTGGATGGGCTTGCGCGACACACTGGTTTCCGCGCAGCTGTTCCAGAGCTGGTTTGATCGCGACGGGATTCGCACTTCGAGAGGCAGTGTGGAGACCGATGCGACCCTGTTGGTCGAGCGCCACTTCCTTAACGAGGTGCTGACCTTTAGCAACCTGATCATTCACGATGTCGACCGCGGAGACGGCCTTGTTTCAACGAGTCTGAGTTACGACTACCTGGCGAATCTGGAGCTGCGTATTGCGGTGGATACCTTTTACGGCTCGCAACAGGGGCGCTACGGCCAGTTCGACGCCAGAGATCGGGTTGTGATCGGCTTTGAATACGGGTTCTGATAGCGCCGAACCAAGGACGCGGCCCGGCGTATCACATTACGGCCAGAATCAAGACCAGCTTAGATCCTGTTTGCGGAACGGCGTACTGCGCACCCGCTTGCCAATGGCCTGGTAGATCGCGTTGCCGATGGCGGGGCCTATCGGCCCCACCGGCGCCTCACCGATAATGGCAAAGCGCTCGTGCCCGGACAGCGCTTCAAAGTGAATATTGATCTCCGGGATATCTGCCATTTTCAGCATGGGCAGGCGATCAAAATTGCCTTCCACCACAGCGCCGTCGCTGATCGTCAAACCTTCATTCAACGACATATTCAGGCCAAAGATAATGCCGCCCTGAAGCTGGGATAGCACCGCATCTTTATTGGCAATGCGGCCACAGTCAAAGGTGAAATCAATACTGTGCACGGTGAGTTCACCGGCAGGACTGACTTCAACATGGGCTACCGCGCAGACGGTACTGCCGGCCTGCTTTTCACCCGAGTGCGGCCAATTACTCACCGCAATACCCCGGCCCTGCCCCTTTGGCAGCGGCTTGCCCCAACCGGCGCGTTCCGCCGCCAGCTTGAGACAATCTGACCAGGCAGGGTCCCAGTCCTTGAGCAACGTGAGGCGATATTCCAGAGGGTCGATTCCTCCCGCAACCGCGCACTCGTCGATAAAGGTTTCAACAGTGAAGGCATGGGCGTTGTAACAGGGCGCGCGATAGGCCCCCGTCGCCAGGTGCATGGGCAGATTGCTGTTTGACAGTCGCACATTGGGGATGGCGCCGCTGGCCGCGTAGGCCATATCGGTAAAGCCCAGATTCAGCGCCATACCACTGAAACAGGTTTCCCCCTCAAGGGACAACAGTCCGCCATTCTCATCCAGGCCCGCCCGATAACGCGCGGCTAACTGGGTTCGATAGGTGCCCTGCCGGGTGGTTTCCTCCCGCGACCAAATCACCTTCACCGGCACACCGGGATAGCCCCGCGCGATGGCGACAACCGCACGGACATCATCGCCAATTACCCGCCGCCCAAAGCCACCGCCGACCATGGTCTGGTGGATATTGA
>JBFEVY010000028.1:0-19329 GCA_041546665.1 Spongiibacteraceae bacterium
AATTGTTGTGAACTTTAAAAGCTTAATACTTGGAGTCAGCTCCAGGTCAAGTGTTCAAACTAATTTCTTGATACGTATCATCACAAACTGTCAACAGCCACCCCACCAGCCTGCTGCACATGATGTTCAGTAGCGGTACCGGCTCGGAAGTGATGAGTTGTATCACCGCACCGATGGTGGGCGGCATGTTGAGTGCTGTGTTGTTGACCCTGCTGGTCGTGTACTACCTGTGGCGCGGGTATTCGTTGAAAGGTTGATATCAACCTGGTAGCTCAATGGAGGAGAAGGGCAGCCCTTGGCTGGCAGGGGTCGTGTCGCCACGGAAAGCCGACAAACTAGCCACACGCTTGACTCTATAGCTACCATAGGGATTACAATTGAGACTAATTATCATTAGCAACAAGCCAAGTAGAGATCTCGTTAATGCAGGCACACTGGATATACCGTTTTATAAGCCCGAAGCTATGTGTTCTGAATGTCTCAGTACTGCTGCTGGGCTTATCGTGTTTGCTTCCAGCGACCAGTCAGGCGGAGATGAGTGATGATAGCTCGGCTCAGATGCGTCAATTGGCACAGCTGGCCGAATACATTGCTGTGGATTACGCGGAAGCCGTCAGGAATGGGCAGGTGGTTAATGACGGTGAATATCAGGAAATGCTGGAGTTCTCCCAGCTCATTGTGACGAATATTTCTGAGATTCAGGATAAATCAGCCGACGCTGGCGACCTGACAGATCAGGCAAAGGCTTTACAGGAAGCCATCCAGAACAAACAGGCTATTGAAACGATTCGGCAAATGAGCAGCAGCCTGCGGGGTACGTTGTTGGCACTGATGCCTCAGTCGTCCTTACCAGATCACCTGTTGCCCAAAGCGAGAGTCGAAGGGTTGTTTGAGAGCCAATGCGCTTCTTGCCATGGCGCAGCCGGTGGGGGCGATGGTGTGATGGCCGCACAGCTGGAGCCAGCTCCAACCGATTTCACCAGCAAAGAGCGAGCCTTGAATCGGTCTCTTCTGGGCCTGTACGACGCTATATCCAATGGCATAGACGATACCGCAATGCCGGCATTTACCCAATTGACGGAAGAGGAACGCTGGTCGCTGGCGTTCCATGTCGGCGGATTGGCATTTCAATCCGGCTCTGAAGTTACAGGCGAGGCACCCAGCGTCACCTTGTCACAGATGGTTAACCACACGCCGGTGCAACTCGCTGCTGAACATCCGGAGATGACGCAGCAGGCGATCGAACGGTTGCGCGCAAAGCCAGAACTGTTATTCCAGGAAACGACCAATCCTCTGAAAATCACCCGCGACCAACTGCTGCTAGCACAAGAGGCACACCAGCGCGGCGATTATCAGACAGCACAAGCACTGGCGGTCAGTGCTTATCTGGATGGCTTTGAATTGGTCGAAAACAGCCTGGATGCGCAGGATAAAGCACTTCGCCAGACGCTCGAAGCCGATATGATGGCGATAAGGCAATTATTGAAGCAGGCTCAGTCCCCGGGTGAGGTGGAAAGCGCTGTGAGCCGGACGCTGGCAAGGTTGGATGATGCGGATCGATTGCTTTCGGAATCTACCTTGTCCAATGCGACCCTGTTCAGTGCCAGCTTGGTTATTTTGTTGCGGGAGGGGCTCGAAGCCCTGCTCGTGGTGATTGCCCTGGTGACTGTGCTGGTGCGAACCGGTCGGCGTGACGGACTTCGGTATGTACATTTGGGTTGGGTAACGGCATTGGTGGCCGGAGTTGCGACCTGGGCTGCCGCGCAGTCCCTGGTCAGTATCAGCGGTGCCAGCCGCGAAGTCATGGAAGGTGTTGCGGCCCTTTTGGCGGCGGTCGTGTTGCTCTATGTCGGCATCTGGATGCACAGTAAAACCCATGCTGCCCAGTGGCAGGCCTATATTCAGCAGCACATCAACTCCCACCTGACTGCGGGTACCCTGTGGGGTCTTGCGCTGCTGGCATTTATTGCGGTTTATCGTGAAGTCTTTGAAACGGTCTTGTTTTATCAGGCGCTGCTGACCCAGGCTGCAGCCGCTCAATATTCATCCGTATTCAGCGGCTTTGTAGCCGGTACTGCTTTCTTGGCCGTATTGGCCTGGGTGTTGGTGCGTTACTCGGTGAAATTACCCATTGCCAGATTCTTTTCCGTCACCACCTACCTGTTGCTGGCCCTGGCGTTTATCCTCATGGGTAAGGCGATGTCGGCACTTCAGGAAGCGGATCTTATCGGTATTACCCCATTGCCTGTCAGTTTTGAATTCGATTGGGTCGGCGTCAAATCCACCTGGCAGGGGATCCTGGCGCAATTGTCGGTACTGGTGGTTTTCCTGGTCTTTCTGGGGCTGGCTAGAAGGCAGCGGAAAAATGCCCCTGTTGCAGAACGTTCAGGAGAGTTTTTGGAACCGGGTGTCACCCGCTCGAAACCGGAGTAGCCGACAAATTCCGCAATATGCCGCACTGCTCCACTGTCCGACGGTTTGAACAGCTGCGGCGCAACATTCTCAGTTGCTCGTTCAGCCTGGTGAGTTCCTGGATACGGGCCTCCACCTGCTCGATATGCCTATCCATCATCCGATTCACATCATCACATTGCGCACCTGGCGAACGGTTTAAAGCCAACAGCTGCCGGATTTCCGGCAAACTGAGATCCAGGCTGCGGCAGTGCTTGATAAACAATAATTGCTCAACGGCAGCTTCATCGTACAGGCGAAAATTGCCTTCACTGCGTTCTGCGGAGGCAATCAATTGTTCCTTTTCATAATGCCGGATGGTTTGCACGGAGCAGCCAGTCACTTTCGACAGTTCGCCGATTTTCATCATCTCTCAATATTCCGATTGACTCTATAGTTGTTATAGAGTTTATAGTGGCCCTCTGTACATCCACAAGGGCTTTTTTCGATGTCTGACCCGTGTAATGACAACTGCCAGAGCAACAAGATTGCCAGTGCCCCCACTTCTGGGATAGCGAATACTGATACGGCTTTTCAACATGGCTATGTCAGTGACTACCGGGTACCAAAAATGGACTGCCCGTCGGAAGAGGGGATGATCCGCATGGCCTTGGACAGTATTGAGCCCCGGGTTTTACTGGAGTTCGATACACCGAATCGGAAGGTGCGGGTATTCCATGGCGACAATGGGGCTGCCATCGAGGAGAGGATGCGCTCCCTGGGGCTGGGTGCCACGCTCGAAAAAACCACCCCGGTGGGGGAAGAGGATTTAGTCCTGGCCAAGGAGAAGGAAGAGGCAACCGCCCAGGTCGAAGCCGGTATACTGAAGTGGTTGCTGGCCATCAACGGCGTTATGTTCGTGGTTGAACTGACAGTAGGCTGGCTGGCGCAATCCACCGGCTTGATCGCGGATTCTTTGGACATGTTTGCTGATGCCGCCGTCTACGGCGTGGCACTGTATGCCGTTGGACACAGTGTCCGGATGAAGCTGCGCGCGGCACATTTATCTGGCTGGCTTCAGATCATTCTCGCCCTCGGTGCTTTGAGTGAAGTGGTAAGGCGGCTATTGTTCGGAAGTGAGCCTATTTCCAGTCTGATGATGGGCTTCGGGCTCGTGGCCCTGGCGGCAAATGTAGTGTGTCTGCTGTTGATTGCCAAAAGCCGTAATAGCGGCGCGCATATGAAAGCCAGCTGGATTTTCTCCGCCAATGATGTGATCGCCAATCTAGGTGTCATCCTTGCCGGTGGATTGGTGGCCTGGACGGGCTCACGTTATCCAGATTTGGTGATTGGCCTTATCATCGGTTTGATTGTGTTAAATGGTGCGCGCCGTATTTTGCAGCTAAAGTTCTGATTGAGGAAATGCGATGAAGAGTTCCCGGCCCACCTATATTCCTGCCTTGAAGTATCGTGCCCTAACCCGTTATTACGACTGGGTGGTTTCCTTGACTACACGAGAACAAATCTTTAAAACTGCGTTGGTCAACCAAGCTGCTCCGTTAGCAGGACAGCACTTACTCGATGTGGGCTGCGGCACGGGAACCCTGACTCAAATGTTTGCCGAAAGAGAACCGTCGCTGACTATTACTGGTCTGGATGCAGACTCTGGAGCACTCGAACTAGCCAAAACCAAGTTTGCTTCAATGGATCAGCGTGTGAGTTTGTGGCAGGGTTTCGCACAAGATATGCCCTTCGAAACAGCGACTTTTGACGTTGCAGTGTCGAGCTTGTTTTTTCACCACTTGACACGACTGCAGAAGCTCGATGTCTTAAAACAAATCCATAGGGTCCTTAAACCAGGTGGGAGATTACACATTGCTGATTGGGGAAAGCCTTCGTCATCGATTCAACGAATGCTATTTCTGCTGGTTCAGTGCCTTGATGGTTTTGAAACCACACGAGACAATGTCAAGGGTGTGTTACCCTTTTTGATAGAGGAAGCGGGCTTTGTTGTGGTTGGTAGTAAAGATTGTGTAGCAACGCCTTTAGGTACTATCCAGTTCATTCAGGCGAAAGCACATTTAACATGAATAAGCATTTTAACAGTGGGTTTTCAGATACTCGCCATGTCAGGTTAGTTCGGCTGATACAGGATTTTGCGCGCCTTAACCCAAAATGCTAACATATTCCACTTATTCCATTGTCATTGGGTTTATATTCGGTTTATGAGTCGAAAAGCACTGTCTTATCTGCTGTTAGTCTTGATTGCATTGCAATCAGTGACAGCTATGGCAGATGTGCATCCCGTTGATTATTCAGACTCCGTCCAGTTTTCCTCTGATTTCACCGATGGCTCATCATCGGGAATACTGGATAGCTCGATCGCTGATCCCGCAGAGCAAAATACCCCGCCTGACGACCTGTTTCATTGTCATCACCATGGCTGCCATTGCCATGTCTATTTATCCGGCAACCTGACTCACTCAAACTTTTTGCACAAACTTTCGTTGCACAACGACTATCATGCCATCATCCCCGAGGCCCCATCCTCGTCGCTGTACCGCCCTCCAATCGCCTGATTTTACTGATTAAGTTTTTCCTGTGTTGCCGTTATCGCTGCAATGCGCGGTTTGAATTATCTTAAATAAGTAGGATCTACCACATGTTACCAATACGTTCTGCGCCTGGTTCTGGCGCATGGGAGCGGCGGAATATCAGAAACCGCTGCATTCTGTTCAGTTTACTATTTTTTATTTTTTCTTCGGGGCTTAATGCGGCTCCTGGTGACCTAACAATCACGCTGACCAATGCAGTGCAGCGTTCCTTGTCGCAAAACCCTTCTCTAAACATTTTTCCCTACCGCTATGCCGCCCTTCAAGGTCAGGCAGAAACGGCCCGGTTACGGCCGGCGTATGAGCTGGGTTTTGATGCTGAAAATGTTGGTGGCACTGGGGATTTCAGCGGCGCAGATAGTGCTGAGCTAACCATTGCGCTGTCTTCAGTCATCGAAATGGGGGATAAGCGCGCGGCACGGCAAGGCGTGGTATCCCACAGTCGGTCGGTGCTCAATGCCAGCCGACAGGTGGAATCCCTGGCCTTATTGGGCGAAGTCACCCGTCGCTATGTCGATGTGCTGGCCGCACAGGAGCAGGTCACCCTGGCTGCTGAGGCCGCTCAATTGGCAAACGAGAGCTTACACATTGTGAAAAAGCGGGCTACGGCGGGGGCGACACCCGAGGCGGAGGTCAAACGGGCACAGGCTGCTGCCGAGCAAGCCAAGCTCGCTTTGCTTTCGGAGCAGCAACGGCTCGCTTATTTGAAAGTGTCGTTGTCTGCATTGTGGGGGGTAACCTCGCCGGACTTTAACAAGGTGGAAGGTGATCTATTCCAGTTTGGCGAGGACGTGGCATTCGACATGTTGTACGCCAAAGTTGAAAAAAATCCTGCGATAGAAATATTCGCAGCAGAGTCCCGCCTCAAAGAAGCGGAAATACGCCTTGCTCAAACCCAATCCAGTGCCGATATCAGCTGGTCGGTGGGTGTTCGTCGCTTGCAGGAAACCGATGATACCGCGTTGGTAGCGGGTTTCAGCATGCCGTTGTTTTCCGGTAAGCGAAATGTCGGCGCCGTTTCGACCGCGTTGGCCGAAAAAAATCAGGTGTTGGCAGAGCGCGACGTAATGCTGCTGGATTTACACACCCAGCTGTTCCGCGCCTATCACAACCGCAAACAAGCCATTGTCGCGGTAGAGACACTGCACACCGCCATCATTCCCGCCCTTGAGCAGGCCCTGATAGACACTCAGGCGGCCTATCAACGCGGTCGCTACGGGTATCTCGACTATGTCAGCGCGCGGCAGGAATTATTGAGCGCCAGGCGCACCCAGATCGAAGCGGCCGCAGCCGCCTTAACCTATGGTGCGGAAATTGAGCAGCTGACAGCAGAGCCCCTGGCCTTGACTCAGTATGGCGAAGACAACACATTTTCAGGATCAGAACAATGAAATCAAAAAACCACGTTAACAAATCTATCATCCAGCTTCTGTTCAGTTGCTTCGCGATTGCGCTGCTATCCGGGCAAGCGCTTGCCGAAACAGGTCATGGGGAGGAAGCAGAGCACGGCGAAGAAGGTCATATTGAACTGACCCAAGAGCAGATCCAACATTCAGGCATTACCCTGGTAACCGCGACTTCGGGCACCATCCGCGATGTTTTGCCAGTATATGGCGTCGTCGCCACCAACGCAGAGCGTGTACAGTCGTTAACGGCACGCTTCGACGGCGTTATTCGGGAAGTTAAAAAAAGTGTTGGTGATCCGGTTCGCAAAGGCGAAACCCTGGTGACTGTGGAAGCGAATGAAAGTCTGAAAACCTATTCGATAGTTTCAGCGCTCAATGGTGTTATTACGCAACGTAATGCTAACCCTGGTGAGCAGACTACCGATACTCCCTTGTTGGTGGTACAGGATTTCTCAACGGTTTGGGTGGAACTGTCGATTTTTCCTAAAGATGTTGCTCAGGTTGAATTAGGCCAGCAGGTTCGCGTTCTCAGTCTCGATTCAACCCAAATTACCGAGGGGAAAATCATCTATATTGCGCCGCTTGGCCAAGCTGGTAATCAGGCCATTACAGCGCGCGCTTTGATCGACAACCCGAATGGCATTTGGAAACCCGGTCTCTTTGTCAACGCGCAAATCACCCGTGCCGAAATAGCTGCTCCGGTGGTGATCCGCAACGAAGCCTTGCAAATCGTCGAGGATAACCCTGTTGTTTTTGTTCGGGGTGAGGAAGGTTTTGAACCACGTACAGTGACCTTGGGGCGCACCGACGGTGAGCTAAGCGAAGTCGTGGTAGGTCTGTCCGCAGATGAAGTGTATGTCAGCAAAAACAGCTTTATTCTGAAATCGGAGATGGGCAAGGAGGATGCTGAACATGGACACTAAAAAAGTATTTTTGGCACCATTTACGACGCCGAACCATCTGCACGGCTTTAACCGGTCATATGAACCCACAATAGGAGTTCACCATGATCGATAAACTCATTCAATTTTCCATCGCGCGCCGCTGGCTGGTGATGTTTCTGGTACTGGTAATTGGGGCCTTGGGTGTCTGGAACTACCAGCACCTGCCCATTGACGCGGTACCCGATATCACCAACGTCCAAGTGCAAATCAATACCGAAGCTCCCGGTTATTCACCGCTGGAAGTGGAGCAACGCATTACCTACCTGGTGGAACTGGCGATCACGGGGTTACCCTATGTGGAGAGCACCCGTTCGTTATCACGCTACGCCCTGTCTCAGGTGACCGTGGTGTTTGAAAAAGGCACGGACATCTATTTTGCCCGTAACCTCATCAATGAGCGCTTGCAGCAGGCGAAAAGCGAGATGCCTTCCGGGATTGAGCCGGTAATGGGGCCTGTTGCCACAGGCCTTGGTGAAATCTTTCACTATGCGGTGCATGCAAAACCGGGCGCCTTGCAAGAAAACGGTGAGCCCTATGATGCAACGGCCTTACGCACCTTGCAGGATTGGGTGATCCGTCCGCAGTTGCGTCTGGTTCCCGGCGTCACCGAAGTCAATACCATTGGCGGTTTCGAGAAGCAGTTCCACATCACCCCTGAACCTGCAAGGCTGCTAGCCTACCAGCTTAGCTTCGATAATTTAGTGGCGGCATTGGAGAAAAACAACGCCAACATCGGTGCGGGCTATATTGAAAAAAATGGCGAACAATATCTGATTCGTGCCCCCGGACAGGTAGCTGACATCCCGGCGATCGAAAAAATCATCGTCGCCCGTCGTGACGGCCTACCCATAACCGTGGCTGATGTCGCCGAGGTTGGATTCGGCAAAGAGTTGCGCACCGGTGCTGCCACGCTCGATGGCGAGGAGACAGTATTGGGTACCGCCGTCATGTTGCTAGGAGGCAATAGTCGCACGGTTTCCCAGGCGGTGTCGGCCAAACTTGTGGAAGTCAACAAAACGCTGCCCGAAGGCGTGATCGCGGAACCGGTTTACGACCGCACGGTATTGGTTGATAAAACCATTGCCACGGTACAAGCCAACCTGGCCGAAGGCGCGATATTGGTTGTTGTCGTGCTCCTGGTCATGCTGGGCAATGTCCGGGCGGCCTTACTCACCGCAATGGTGATCCCTTTATCCATGTTAATGTTGATGACAGGCATGGTGCAAACCAAGGTCAGCGCCAATCTGATGAGTTTGGGCGCACTCGATTTTGGTTTGATTGTGGATGGCGCGGTGATCATTGTCGAAAACTGCATTTTGCGCCTGGCCGGGCGGCAACACCATCTTGGGCGCACCTTAAAACTGGACGAACGATTTCAAACGGTGTTTGCGGCCACCCGCGAGGTATTTACACCGAGTTTGATCAGCGTATTGGTAGTGATTCTGGTGAACTTACCCATCCTGGCGCTAACCGGCGTGGAAGGAAAAATGTTTACGCCCATGGCCATGGCGGTAATCATGGCCTTGCTGTCTGCGCTGGTGCTGTCACTCACCTTTGTGCCTGCCGCCGTGGCGCTGTTTATGACGGGGCATATTGAGGAGAAGGACAATTTCATTGTTCGCCACTCCAAACGGTTTTACGCCCCGGTTTTGGCGTGGGCACTCAAATTTCGCGTACTCGTATTGTCTGCGGCCCTGATCTTTGTGGTTTTGGTCGGCGCACTGGCAACGCGGATGGGTACGGAATTTATCCCGAATCTGGATGAGGGCGATATTGCCATCCAGGCGCTACGAATACCGGGTACCAGTCTCACTCAATCCCTGGATATGCAGTTTCAATTGGAAAAAGCGGTGCTGGAAATCCCTGAAGTCAAAACCTACTTCTCGCGCGTCGGCACGGCTGAAGTCGCCAGTGACCCCATGGGGCCGAACATTTCCGATGGTTATGTCATGCTCAAGGATCACAGTGAATGGCCTGACCCTGACAAAACCAAAGCGCAGTTGCTGGAGGAAATCGGTGAGAAGTTATCATTATTGCCGGGTAATGCCTTCGAGATCAGTCAGCCGATCCAGCTGCGTTTTAACGAGTTAATATCGGGTGTGCGATCCGATCTCGGGATCAAGGTGTTTGGCGACGATTTGACGCAACTGCTGAAATCGGGCGGCGAAATCGCGGCGGTATTGAACGGTATCGAGGGCGCCGAAGGGGTTAAGGTCGAGCAGGTGTCTGGGTTACCTATTCTGTCCATTAATGCGGATCGTTCAGCCCTGTATCGTTATGGTTTGAATGTCGCCGATGTACAGGACGTGGTCGCCGCCGCCACGGGTGGTGAGGAAGCCGGCCTGATCTTTGAGGGCGATCAGCGTTTCTCGATAGTGGTGCGGGTAGCCGAGCGCGTCAGGGGTGACTTGCGCGCGTTGGAGCGTTTGCCGATACCGCTGCCAGACGGCGGATACGTGCCACTGCGGGAAGTGGCTAGTCTCACCCTGGCGCCTGGACCTAATCAGATCTCTCGTGAAAACGGCAAGCGGCGACTGGTGGTCAGCGCCAATGTTCGCGGTCGCGATTTGGGTGGCTTTGTGGCCGAAGTTCAGGGCAAAGTGGCGCAACAAGTGAAATTGCCACCTGGCTATTGGCTGGAGTACGGCGGTACTTTTGAGCAATTGCAATCGGCCACGCAGCGGTTAAGCCTGCTTGTCCCCGTTACCCTAGTGATGATTTTTGCACTGTTGATGATGACCTTTGGCTCAGCAAAAGATGCGGCATTGGTCTTTAGTGGCGTACCGCTGGCGCTGACCGGTGGCGTTATCGCCTTGTGGTTACGGGACATCCCCCTCTCGATTACCGCCGGTGTTGGGTTTATTACTTTATGCGGTGTATCGGTACTGACCGGGGTCATGATGGTGTCGGCCTTTCGGGATGAGCTCAATCGCGGTGAATCCGTCGAGCAGGCGATTCTGGGCGGCGCCATGTTGAGATTGCGGCCGATATTGATGGTCGCTCTGGTGGCCGCATTAGGCTTCCTGCCGATGGCACTCAATACCAGCACCGGGGCGGAAGTCCAGCGGCCACTGGCCACGGTGGTTATCGGCGGCATTATCTCTTCCACGTTACTTACGTTATTGGTGCTCCCCGGTCTGTATCGATTGGCTTGGCGAAGGCCAAAAGCGATTGATAACAATGGCGAACCGATCGCTGAGTAATACCCGCTGGATCGCGGCAAGTATTCCCTTGCCGCGATCCATCTAACAGTAATAGCGAATTTTTTTGGAGTATTCATATGAAACAAATTACCGCCTTTATCCACCACGTTCGATCCGCCGATGTCATCGACGCACTGCGTGACGCAGGTTACAAAAACATATCACTACTCGACATCAAGGGGACTTTAAAGCCCTTAGGCGAGCAGGAGTTGGCCTATTCGTCAGAAGCTGGTGTGGTTATTTCAGAAGTCCAATTGTCGCTGGTATGTGAAGACAATCAGGTGGATGAGGTGACCTCGATCATTCGAAAAACCGGGAAAATCGGACCTGACATATCCGGCTGGGTCTATGTTAGCCCAATCGAACAAGCCCTGCCCATCGGCGGCACTGAGGATCATTAATCGTTTAGCTACCCAACGCCAAGCCAATCATCGACTGGAGAAATAACGTATGCATCAACATTCACACGATGATAGCTCCAAGCGAATGGGCTTGGCTTTTTGGTTAAACCTGATTTTTACCGTTATCGAATTCGTTGGTGGCTGGTTGACCAATAGCACCGCCATCATGGCCGATGCGGTGCACGATTTGGGTGACAGCCTGTCCATTGGCAGCGCCTGGCTGCTGAACCGCCTGGGCCGGAAATCCGCCAATCCTGAGTACACCTACGGCTATCGGCGGTTGTCGCTGTTCGGCGCCCTGATTAATGGTCTAGTGTTAATCGCGGGATCGGCCTGGGTACTGGTCACGGCCATTCCCCGCTTGGCAGACCCCGTCATGCCACATACCGAAGGCATGTTGGCCCTTGCCGTGCTGGGTGTGGCGGTGAATGGCTACGCCGCCTATCGCCTTAGCCAGGGAAAAACCTTGAACGAAAAAGTACTCAACTGGCATTTGCTGGAAGACGTGCTGGGTTGGGTGGCTGTGCTGATTGTGGCGACGGTCATGCAAATCATTGACTGGCCCATTCTCGACCCACTGCTGTCGATCGGCTTCACCTTGTTTATTCTGATCAATGTACTGCGTAACCTGTGGGTAACAGGGCGGTTGTTTTTTCAGGCAGTGCCGGATCCAGATTTGCTGACGTGCGTCCGCGAGTCCTTGATGTCACTCAAGGAAATCGACGACGTACACCATTTGCATCTTTGGTCGCTCGATGGTGAGCATCATGTATTGACCGCTCATGTCAGAGTTGAGCCCCTTAAGGATATTACAGAATATTCACGCTTGAAAGCGACGATTAACTCGGCGCTCGCGTCTCAGGATCTGGCACATACGACGATTGAAATCGAGTTGAATGAAGAACCCTGTCGGGATGAATAATGCTCAGGGTTGTAGTGAGCAGGCACACGCTAAAGAGGGGGCGCAATGCAAATTCTGATGACCTTCGGTCTATTTGTTATCACTGCCATCGCGGAAATTGTTGGCTGTTATCTGCCTTATCTATGGTTGAAAAAATCTGCTTCTGCCAGGGTTCTGTTGCCAGCGGCAGCAAGTCTGGTGCTGTTTGCATGGCTGTTGACGCTGCACCCAACGTCCGCCGGGCGTGTCTACGCTGCGTATGGCGGGGTCTATGTTAGTGTGGCTTTGCTATGGCTATGGGTGGTGGATGGTGTTCGGCCAACTCTTACAGACATAGTGGGCGTTGGAGTATGCCTGGTGGGTATGACCATCATCATCGTCGGGTCGCGGTATACATGAGCTGGGTCTGGAAATATACTCTTTCGATCATTTGATAGCTGAATGTGAACCCTGACTCGTTTGGCTCTCGTCCTTGTAGGCTGGAGCCCTCGGATAAAAAGTCAGAAATATTTTCAAGAAATTTCTAAGCATGGTATTTTTCATGGTATTCCCGTTTAGCAAGAAAATAAGCTATTGATAATAAAGGATAAAAATGGCTTATTGATAATAGAGTGGGAATAGGAACCGTTTGTGGCGATTTGAAAATTGCGTATTTCAAATCGTTAATGCTGAATGCGTAACATCCATTGCTCGTGAAACCTTCGAGTCCATCGTCGCGATGAGGGCTACTTAGACTATATTTAGGTTACGGTGCACTTATCGCGAGCGCGCTGAAAGCAACATAACCCTCAGTTACTTCGCTCCCCGGATACAAGAAATGATTTATCTAAGTATCAGTTGACTGATACTTATGTTAAGGTCAAGACTCTCTTCTAATCAGCGGGATAGTTTGCCCGCTGTTTCTTTGCTTAGCGTTACTTCTCTTTGACATTCGGCTAATCCTGGCCGGCACGATCTGGTTGCCTACTCTGAGTCTTTACTCGAGTCATCCTGATGGCGGCAAAACCGCGTAGATTACTGGTCACTCACGCGTCACCTCCTGGCGCAGGCAGATTTTTAATAATTTCACAATGCCATTCCAAAAGCGTTACCAGTTAGCAATATTCCTTTTCAGCTTCATCGATTAACAAGAATGGGTTAAAAGAATGAAATTCAAAACACACATATGGGGCTTTGCGGTCATCGTTATATTGCTAGAAGCATCTATTGGCAGGCTGTGGGCTCTGAGTGATGTTCAGGAGGTTCCAGCAAATGCCCACAAAAAAATGTACGGCCCGGGCTGGGATTGTAACTGGGGCTTTAAGAAAGTCGACAATAGTTGTCAGGCAGTTAAGATCCCGGAAAACGCGTATCTTACTGCTCACGGTTTAGATTGGCGGTGCGATAGAGGCTTCTTAAAGAATAACGGAGCGTGTGAGGCGGTGAAAATCCCCGAGAATGCTCACGGGGTAGACACTCAATACGGCATAGGGTGGAAGTGCAATAGGGGGTACAGGCCTAATGAGAGCGGTAATGGCGATGCCAAACCGCAGTGTAATAAAGTTGAGGTGCCCAAACACGCCGTGTTAAACGGGTCCGCGTACGGTGCCGGTTGGGAATGTGAACAGGGTTATAAAATCAATGGTAATCGTTGCGAGGCCATTGTCGTCCCTGCAAATGCCCGCGCTACGGCGTCAACTTACGATAAAGGATGGGAGTGTATAAGAGGATATCGGGAAAATAATGGGGAATGCCTTGCCTTGAAAATTCCCAATAATGCCTTCCTTGATCGTAACGCTGAGAATTGGCAGTGTGAGCGCGGATATCGAAAGTCAGATGACTCGTGCGTTAAGATCATTCTCCCGGAAAATGCATTTCTGGAGGATGAGGGAAATGATTGGCAATGCATACGAGGATATAAAAAAATGGCTGACCACTGTTCGCTTATAGTAGTCCCTGCGAACGCGCATATCGACTCAATGGGAGATGGCTGGCGTTGTAATGAACCCTATCGTGAAAGCTTGGGAGTTTGTGAAGCTGCTGGCTACTAAGCCGGTGAAGTGATTAAGTTGGTGAGGGTTAGATGAAACGCTACGCGATTGTGCACAAAACCCGATACGATTTTTCCGGCCTGGTGCGATTGCAGCCACACACGCTGCGTTTGCGGCCACGGGAAGGTCACGAGCTACGAATAGAAAGTTCGAAACTGGCGATATCTCCAACACCAAAACTGCGTTGGCATCGCGATGTGGAAGGCAATTCGGTTGCGACGGCAACATTCACTGACAGCGCACAAGTCTTGACGGTAGAAAGCGAGACAATTATCCAGCAATATGATCAGAGTCCCCTCGATTTTCTCGTTGCCGATTATGCGGTCGATTATCCCTTTCGTTACAACGAAGAAGACAGGGTGCTGTTATCACCTTATATGAATTCACCCAACAGGGCCGCAACGGCCGCGTTAACAAACTGGATTAATGCAATTTGGCAGGCAGGAGAGCGAATTCAAACCTTTGGTTTACTGCTTCGACTTAACCAGCGTATTTTTCAAAATTTGACCTACAGAAGGCGGGAGGAAGAAGGCGTACAGAGCGCAGAGCAAACTCTATCCTACGGCTCGGGTTCATGTAGAGATTCAGCTTGTCTTTTTATGACCGCTGCAAGACAGCTCGGCTTTGCTGCCCGATTTGTCAGCGGTTACATTTATTCTGACGCTACCGCAAATCAATGCGGCCAACCGGGCTCTACCCACGCTTGGGCTGAAGTGTTTATTCCCGGCGCGGGGTGGAAGGGCTTTGACCCTACCAATGGCAATGTTGTTGGCGCCGAACATATTGCTGTAGCGGTGGCGCGATTGCCGGAATCAGTGCCGCCCATCGCAGGGGCCTTTCAGGGGCCGTCTGGTGCAAACATGGTGGTGAATGTATGGGTAACAGAATTACCCTGAACGCTAAAGGGACGTGCCAATATGTGGTTGCAAACGAGCTGTGAATTAGAATTTCTTATCGAGGTTCCGACCCCTTTTATATTGATGCTGAGGCCCCGAAGTGGCGCGCAGCAGTGGATTGCCAGCGAAGAATATCTACTTAACCCCAGTGTGCCTGCCTTTGAATTTACTGATGACTATGGCAATCTTTGCCAGCGTTTGGTTGCACCACCGGGGGATTTTAGCCTGTCAACTTCTGCCCGAATTATGACTGCCGACAATATTGATCAAGCGCCCGGAGCTCCCTTTGTCGACGTTCAAAATCTGCCAGACAGTGTGCTGAAATATTTGTTACCCAGCCGATATTGTGAGTCTGACCGCTTTGGAAATATGGCGCTTGAAATTGCAGCTAATCAACCACCCGGTTACGATCAGGTAAGAGCGATAGAACATTGGCTCAACGTTACAATAGGCTTTCAGCCAGCCAGTAATTTCTCATCGCTGTCTGCTATTGAAGTTAACCAGCAAAAGTCCGGGGTCTGTAGGGATTTGTCTCATCTCGGCATTGCCCTGTGCCGAAGTTTGAGTATTCCCGCCCGGATGGTAGTAGGGTATTTACACGGCCTTGAACCCATGGAATTACACGCCTGGTTCGAGGCCTATGTTGCAGACCGCTGGTACACTTTTGATGCGACACAGCAAGTTAAAAAAGGGGGATATGTCGCTATTGGTTATGGTCGTGATGCCGCTGATGTGGCGGTTTACAATCAATTCGGCCCGCCAATTTCCCCAGTTTATCAGCAGGTCGATGTGCAGGTCATTTAGCCTTTCAGACGGACGGTTAAATTAGCAATGGCCCCCTCGAGCCTACTGTTTACACCGGCTGAGTGCGCACCGGATTTTTGGTCGGGCTTCGGCCTCGCGTCACGACGGCTTTAACGCTATTGCAGGACGGCACCCAGTTTAGTGTACCTGGAATCAGTCGTGATTTGCGTTTTCGACTGCGGCAATCTCTGATTTCAACCACATCACCTCACTGAGGTTGTTTCCACCGCTGGCATTGAGCTGGGCTTCTAAAGCCGACCGTTTAACCCTTAGCGAGGCTGAGTGACCGGGCATTTCCGACAGGGCAATATCGGCCAAATGAAGCGCTTGAAGAGGCTGGCCGTCCCGAATTTTTTGTTCGGCCCGCTTTGCCAGCGTCTCGGCGCCGCCGGCCAGTTCAATCAGGTCTGCATTGATGCTGGATCGGGGTACGGCATACAGTTCGGTGGTGGATTCATACATCATCCAACCCGAATACTCGTGCCAGATACTTTTTACCGCCCAGGACACCTTACCGTGGAATTCGCCCAATTGCAGTGGGTCGGGGAGCTGGATTTCACGCATCAGGGTATAGACATCCTTGCCGGCGTTCATACCCTCAACGGTGGCGTTGCGCACATAGCTGACCGCGTCAAAAAGGGTGTCCAGATTCTGGCGGATGGTATCAGCGCCAACAATGGGGTCACCGTGGCCGGTAATCAGCATTTCAGCGCCTAAGCCGCGAATCCGATCCAGGGAGTTCAGAAAACGCTCAACGGAGCGGGGTTTGTCACCGCGTACGGTGTTAAAGTTTGGCATCGACATAAATACCGGCCCGAACAGGTTGCCCGTGAAAACGATTCTGTCGTCGGGTAACCACACCGCAGCTGCGTCAGGGGATTCTCCGCCGGGGGTCGCGATCATTTCAAAGTTGCGTTGGCCAAAACAGATATTGAGCGCTTTTTCAAAGGTGATGTCGGGGACAACATAGGGCACTGCGTTATTGCCGCGGTTTACGGTGCCAGCCCAAAGCTTTGCGGAACGCCTGCCCAGGTAGGGGCCGAGTTCCTTAAAAAAATCTTCGGTGTGGGTGTATTGCTCCTGGGCAATGACTTTTGTGGCGTCTTCTTTGAAGGTGGGAACACCGCCAAAGTGATCCGCGTGAGCCTGGGTCAGGAAGATGGCTTGCAGTGGGCCGCTGCGATGGGGCGCAAAAAGGGCTTTGTTGCGATCCGGACTGGCAAAGAAACCGGTATTGATCATTACATCCCCGTCGCCGGTTTTTACCAGATAAGCATTGGAGATATCCCGGGCCATAAAGATAAAGTCATTAATTTTTACGGCTTCTATTTGTTGTTCCCCGGCCTGAACCATCGCCGCAAGTTGCGGTTTGTCTGCGTTGTTCGGTCCACTCATTTGTTGCTTCCGCCTTATTTTCCGCGCTTAACCGGCGTTGATATCGATCATGACTTTCCCGGATTGCGGGGTTGCCGCGATGCTCAGGGCTTCAGCGATCTGTTCCAATGAAAAGTGGTGACTGATCATTGGCGCGATTTTATCCTTTAGTCTTGGCAGTGCAGCCACCACTTCAGGCATCTCGTCGGGGTAGCCCATCGCGGTGGTAATACTCATTTCCGAGGTGAGCATGGCACCGAGCGAAATTTCCACAGGTTTCATGTACGCCGCAGTAATGACCAGTCGGGCATGGAATTTTGCCATGCCGATAACATCCCCAAGAATATTTGGCGCGCCGGCGGCATCGATAAACGCATCGGTACCGACGGCCTCGCGGTTCAGAATTCGGGTTCTGCCGTGCAGCTCGAAAAGCACCTCCCGCAAGTCGATCTGGCTTGGGTTGAGCGCCGCCTGAGCGCCGAGTTGACGAGCACGGGCAAGGCGATCCTCCGAGAGGTCTAATGCAACAACATCGCTGACTCCCCGGTCGATCAGCCACATCACCATAGCCAATCCAATCGGACCGCAGCCGAACACCACAACCTTGTCGCCGGGTTTGGCCTCGCTGCGGTTCACACCATGTAGCGCTACCGCCAGAGGCTCAGTGAGGGCGGCAAGATCGTAGGGGAGACCATCCGGGATTGGCAAAAGGTTTGAACCCAGTTGCGCCTGACTGACCAGCAGGTTCTCAGTGAAGGCGCCCTCTGGGCCGCCACTGCCGATAAAACTGGGGGTCTGCATCGGGTTGATAATCACACGTTGCCCAACTTTGATGTCCTGGACGTCAGCACCGACGTAGGCGACTTCACCGGCAGCTTCATGACCGATAGGCGTAACGCCGCCAGGCTGGCGCATGATGCCGCCCATCTTGATATAGCTGAGGTCACTGCCGCAGATGCCGCAGGCTTTTACCTTAACCAATACATCCTGGCTGCCGGGTGCGGGGTCGGCAACGGAGTCCAGGCGCGCGTCGTTGACCTCGTGGATATTCAGAACGTGTCTCATACGTTTTCTCCTGCCTGCTCGAGGCCTAAAGTTTGATCAACGAGGCGCCGTCGATAACAATGGTATCCCCGGTATGCCAAGCAGCGGCGTCGCTGGCGAGGTAGGCGGCAATGCCTTCAAAGTCAGCCGGGAAACCCGGCCGCGGAATCGCATTTTTGGTCACGAAATATTTGTCCAGGTCTGACCATTCATCTTCAGGCTGCACCGCGCCGTCATCACGCCCGCCAGAGAAGCCGGTTTTGATATAGCCTGGCGCTACGGTATTGGCGCGTATGCCGTACTGCCCTAGCTCCACAGCCATACAGCGCACCACGGCGCCCATACCACCCTTGGCCGCGGCGTAGGAAACAATGCCGGGCACCCCCTGGAACATGGACAGGCTGCCGCAGAAGATCAAAGAGCCGCCTGGCTCACCGTTTTCCGCACGCTTGACCATCTGTTTGGCGCCTTCCTGCAGCGTAAAAAAAGCGCCGTGCATATTGGTGTTCAACAGGCTGTGCCAGGCCTCGGCGCTGGCATCCAGTACCGAGCGGGTATTTGGCGGCATCCCAGCGTTGGCAATGACCGTGTCGATACGGCCGTATTGACGAACAATGTCTTCAAAACCGGCCACGACGGCCGCCTGAGAGGAAACATCCACCGACTGCGCACTGGCTTCTACGCCGTAGGACTGAAGTTCCTCAACGGCACTGGCATTTTTTTCAGCATTGCGACCCCAGATCACCACGGTGCTGCCTTGCTTGGCCAAGCCCCGCGCGAAACCAAGCCCCAGGCCACTGTTGCCACCTGTTACCAGTGCGACCTTGCCTCGCAAGTCAAAGAGCCCTTTTGACATCGCAATCTCCTGTCTTTGTTTGTTGTTTTTGGCTTATCTCCAAAGTGTTGCCCAGCCGTTCGAAACGCTCAATCCAGATCGATGTCGACGCTTGGCCCTTATGCCGATAGCAAGCCATAACCGCTGAATCTGGTGATGACACAGCTTTATGGCGCCAAACCCTGCGGCCGAGCGCCGATAGTGTGTCCGGTTGTCGAAACGGAATCACATTGCCGGGGCAAAAGGTGCTGCCTATGATTTACACAAGTGCATAAATTTAAAAATGAGCAGAGGTGTAGTAATGACTCAGTTGAACTCCGACGCGTTGATTGAAAAAGCACGAACGGACACCGGGCTGATCAATTGTGGCGGTGATAGCTACCGGGAAGGCCTGGATATTCTGCTGTCAGATTTCAATAAGCAGGGAGTGGGGGAGGCGTCAGCAAAACGATTTGCAGACGCTATTTTGTTGGCACTGCACAATCGTC
>JBFEVY010000117.1:0-9729 GCA_041546665.1 Spongiibacteraceae bacterium
AAAGCCGTCTGCCGGGTATCTGTGAACTGTCACGGACCTTTGCCCACGCTGACCCGGTTAAAGAGCCGATTCCGGTGGTTCCGACCTGTCACTATATGATGGGTGGTATTCCAACCAATATTCACGGCCAGGCGCTGACTGTCGACGCCAACGGCAACGATCAGGTCATTCCCGGTCTGTACGCCTGTGGTGAAGTGGCCTGTGTATCTGTTCACGGTGCGAACCGTCTGGGCGGTAACTCGCTGCTTGACCTGGTGGTATTTGGTCGCGCGTCTGGTCTGTTCATCGAGAAGTCACTGCGCGAAGGCATTGAAATGCGTGACGCGTCAGAGTCTGATCTTGAGCAAGCCGTTGCCCGCTTGAACAAGGTCAACGAAAGCAAAGGCGGCGAGAAGGTTGCCGACCTGCGCAAAGAACTGCAAAACGTTATGCAGAATCACTTCGGTGTATTCCGTCGCGGCGACTACATGCAAGAAGGTGTCAAGAAACTTGCCGATCTGCGTGGCCGTATTGAAAACGCCCACATGGAAGACAAGAGCAGCGCCTACAATACCGCGCGTATCGAAGCGCTTGAGCTTCACAACCTGTTTGAAGTGGCTGAGGCTACTGCAATTGCCGCGGAAGAGCGCAAGGAAAGCCGCGGTGCGCACGCCCGCGAAGATTTCACCGAGCGCGACGACGAAAACTGGCTGTGCCACTCCATGTACTTCCCTGGCGAAAAGCGCGTTGGCAAGCGTGACGTGAATTTCGCACCGAAGACCCGCGAAGCTTTTGCGCCTAAAGTGCGTACCTACTGATCAGGGAGAGAAACGAAAAATGTTGAAAGTCAGTCTCTATCGTTACAATCCTGAAGTTGATCAGGAACCCTACATGCAGGACGTGGAAATCGATACCGCTGGTAAAGACCTGATGGTATTGGATGTTCTGGAGTTGCTGAAAGGTAGTGATCCTACCCTTGCGTACCGTCGTTCCTGCCGGGAAGGGGTATGTGGCTCCGACGGTATGAACATCAATGGTAAAAACGGCCTGGCCTGTATTACCCCGATTTCGGAAGCGCTGAAAAACGGCAAGGGCGGCAATACTCTGGTATTGCGTCCGCTGCCTGGTCTGCCGGTCATTCGCGACCTGGTTATCGACATGAGCCTTTTCTACAAACAGTACGAAAAGGTTAAGCCGTACCTGATCAACGATACTCCGGCACCTGCTATAGAGCGTTTGCAGAGCCCTGAAGATCGCGAAAAGCTGGACGGTCTGTACGAGTGTATTCTCTGTGCATGCTGTTCAACGGCGTGTCCGTCATTCTGGTGGAATCCGGATCGCTTTATTGGTCCCAGTGGTTTGCTGCAAGCCTACCGCTTCCTGGCTGATAGCCGCGACACGGCCACAGAGCAGCGTTTGTCTGATCTGGATGACCCCTTCAGTGTTTTCCGTTGCCACGGTATTCAAAACTGTGTCAATGTTTGTCCTAAGGGCCTGAATCCAACCCGGGCAATTGGTCACATTCGCAATATGCTTTTGGCTCAGGCGACCTGATTTCAGGTTTTTTGAGTTACCCCCTCGCGGTGTAAGTCGCGAGGGGAGCTGCGCCGCAAAGCGTGGCAATTCCCGTACTGCAGCGGGAGCAAAATATCTGCGGGTATTGTGTCCCCCGGTAGGGCTGTACCTTGGCGCTAGCGGAACAAAATACAACTCGGTGCTTATCGGCACCAAAAGAGATTAACAGTATTGAAAGGACAGAGCCTGGCTCTGTGGTTTCGGCCGGAATGGCGGCGTACACTATTGCCGTTGTCTCAATGAGATGGGAATAGGCTCTTATCGGAGCTTTGACCCTCTGGCGAGCCCCCCTTTCGTGACTAGGTGGACAGGAATGCAGAAAGCCTCAATGGAGCTCCTATGGCAGAGCTCCCACATATCAGGTGCGAATGCAGACTACGTAGAAGCGCTGTATGAGACCTACCTCACTGATCCTAATGCCGTTCCCGAAGAATGGCGCAGTTACTTTGAACAACTCCCTCGCGTCAGCGAAACCGCTACCCACGATATCCCCCATTCTCCCATTCGCGATCATTTTGCCAAGCTTGCCAAGCAACCCGTTAAGGCTAACGGTGTTGTAAATAGCGAGGTTAGCGAACACGAGCGCAAACAGGTTCGCGTAATCCAGTTGGTCAGCGCCTACCGTCAGCGGGGACATCAGGAAGCGCAGCTCGATCCGCTCGGTCTGTGGAAGCGGGTAGGGGTGCCCGACCTGGAGTTGCAATACCACCAGCTCAGCGAAGCGGATTTTGATACGGTATTCCAAACCGGCAGCCTTTACATTGGCCGCGATCAAGCCACGCTGCGTGATATATACGAATCGTTACGCCAGACCTATTGCCGGTCAATCGGCGCGGAGTTCATGCACATTGTTGATACCCGCGAGCGGACCTGGATTCAGCAGCGGATGGAAAGTGTGCGTTCCAAGCCTGAATACGGCATTGAAGCGCGGACGCACCTGCTGGAGCGACTGACCGCGGCAGAAGGCCTGGAAAAATCCCTCGGCTCCAAGTATCCCGGCACCAAGCGTTTCGGCCTGGAAGGCGGCGAAAGCCTGATTCCGATGATGGATGCCATGATCCAGCGCGCGGGTGGTTACGGCGCAAAGGAAATTGTCATCGGCATGGCTCACCGCGGTCGCTTGAATCTGCTGGTCAATATCCTTGGCAAGAACCCTGCCGAACTGTTTGATGAGTTTGAGGGCAAGGTTGAATACGAAGGCTCCGCCGACGTGAAATATCACCAGGGTTTTTCATCCAATGTGATGACGCCCGGTGGTGAAGTGCATTTGGCTCTGGCCTTTAACCCCTCGCATCTGGAAATTGTTTCGCCAGTGGTTGAGGGCTCGGTGCGCGCTCGTCAGGACCGTCGCTCCGACCCGATTGGCGACAAGGTTGTTCCCATCGTACTGCACGGCGATGCGGCCTTTGCCGGTCAGGGCGTGGTGATGGAAACCTTCCAGATGTCCCAGACCCGGGCGTATAAAACCGGTGGCACCATTCACGTGGTGATCAATAACCAGGTTGGTTTTACCACTAGTTTGCAGGAAGACGCTCGCTCCACTGAATACTGTACCGACGTGGCGAAAATGGTCCAGGCGCCCATTTTCCACGTTAACGGTGACGACCCAGAGGCGGTGTTGTTTGTCTCTCAAATGGCCGCTGACTTCCGTCAGGAATTCAAGAAAGACGTGGTCGTCGATCTGATGTGCTACCGCCGCAGAGGCCACAACGAGGCGGATGAGCCCTCTGGTACTCAGCCCCTGATGTACAAGCAAATCAGCAAGCAGAAAACGACGCGCACGCTGTACGTCAATCAGTTGGTCGAGGCGGGGGTTATCGACAAGTCTCTGGCCGACCAGATGGCGGACGATTATCGTCAGGCACTGGAAGACGGCAAGCACGTTGCCAAGAGCCTGGTGACTGAGCCCAATACCGCGCTGTTTGTCGATTGGACTCCGTATCTTGGCCACGCATGGGATGTCGAGAGCGATACCCGTATTGGTGCCAAAGAGCTGCGTGCCGTTGCCGACGCAGTGAACGCTATTCCGGAAGGTTTTAGCGTACAGCGCCAGGTACTGAAGATTTACGAAGACCGCCAGAAAATGGCAGTGGGCGCGATGCCCATCAACTGGGGTTTTGCAGAGGTGCTCGCCTACGGTAGCCTGATTACCGCTGGCCACCAGGTGCGGATTACCGGACAGGATGTCGGCCGGGGAACCTTCTCCCACCGTCACGCCGTGTTGCACAACCAGAACGACGCCAGCCGGCATGTTCCGCTGCAGGCGATGCCTGGTGCACAGGTCAATTTCGATATCTATGACTCGCTGCTCTCCGAAGAAGCGGTTCTGGCCTTTGAATACGGCTATTCCACCACTCAGCCCAAGGCGCTGGTGATCTGGGAGGCCCAGTTCGGCGATTTCGCCAACGGCGCTCAGGTGGTCATCGATCAGTTCATCAGTAGTGGTGAGCTGAAGTGGGCGCGGCTGTGCGGTTTGACCATGTTGCTGCCCCACGGTTATGAAGGGCAGGGGCCTGAGCACTCTTCTGCGCGGCTTGAGCGTTTCATGCAGCTTTGCGCTGAGCACAATATTCAGGTGTGCATCCCGTCTACACCTGCGCAAGTGTTTCATATGTTGCGCCGTCAGGCGTTACGTCCGCTGCGTCGGCCGCTGATTGTGATGTCACCAAAAAGCCTGCTGCGTCACAAAGAGGCTGTGTCAAGCCTGGAGGAATTGACCGATGGTCACTTCCAGAACGTGATCGATGAAACGGACGATCTGGATAAATCCAAGGTCACCCGCCTCATCATTTGTAGCGGAAAGGTTTACTACGACCTGCGGGATGCGCGCAGGGAACATGGCAAAGATTCCATCGCTATCATTCGTCTTGAGCAGGTTTACCCCTTCCCATACGACGACCTGCGCGATGTTCTGGCGAGCTATCCAAACCTGAAAAAAGTGGTTTGGTGTCAGGAAGAGCCGCGAAACCAGGGTGCCTGGTATAACACCCGCCACCGTCTGGCCCGGGTGATTCGCAGCTTCAAGCCAGAGAAAAATTTGTTGTTGGGCTTTGTCGGTCGCGACCCCTCTGCGTCGCCGGCTGCGGGCTATATGGCGCTGCACCTTGAGCAGCAACAGCGATATATCAAGCAGGCCTTAAAGCTGTAGGCCTGTCTGTAGGACAAATGAATAGTAGTAAGCCACAAATTTACAACAGGATGAGACATGAGCATTGAAATCAAAGCGCCGACTTTCCCGGAATCTGTAGCTGATGGTTCTGTTGCCACCTGGCACAAGCAAGTGGGCGAGCCCGTCGGTCGTGATGAGCCTCTGGTAGATATTGAAACCGACAAAGTGGTGCTGGAAGTGGTAGCGCCGGCTGACGGTGTATTGACCGAGATTCTTCGCGGAGAAGGCGACACGGTATTAAGCGCGGAAGTATTAGCGAAATTTGAAGAGGGTGCGGCCGCCGCTGCACCAGCGCCCGCGGCTGCCGCGCCGGAAGCTGCTGCTCCAGCCGCTGCGGAAGATCTTAAAGTCAGCCCGGCTGCGCGGAAGCTTCTCGAAGAGAAAGGCCTGGATGCCAGCGCCGTTCAAGGCACTGGAAAAGGCGGACTGATTACCAAGGAAGACGTACTTGGCCACGCTGCTGCCCCGGCGCCAGCACCTGCGGCGGCGGCTGCACCGGTTGTGGATGTTCCTGCCGGTGAGCGTATTGAGAAGCGTGTGCCGATGACGCGTCTGCGCAAGCGTGTTGCAGAACGTCTGCTGGAAGCAACCCAGACCACGGCCATGCTGACCACCTTTAACGAGGTGAACATGAAGCCGGTTATGGAACTGCGCAGCCAGTACAAAGACTTGTTCGAAAAGAGCCACAACGGTACACGCCTTGGTTTTATGGGCTTTTTCGTCAAAGCAGCCTGTGAAGCGCTGAAGCGTTTCCCCGCGGTTAATGCTTCAATTGACGGTGACGATATCGTTTATCACGGTTACCAAGATGTTGGAGTTGCAGTATCTACCGAGAAAGGGCTGGTGGTGCCGGTGATGCGCGATGCGGATCAGATGAGCCTCGCTAAAATCGAAGAGAAAGTGCGTGATTTCGGTCTGCGCGCCCGGGACGGCAAGTTGAGCATTGACGAGATGCAGGGCGGCACCTTCACGATCACCAACGGTGGTGTATTTGGTTCGCTGTTGTCCACGCCGATCCTCAACCCCCCGCAAACGGGTATTCTGGGAATGCACAAAATTCAGGAACGCCCCATGGCGGTGAATGGCAAGGTTGAGATTCTGCCAATGATGTATCTGGCAATGTCCTATGACCACCGCTTGATCGATGGCAAGGACGCGGTACAGTTTCTTGTGACCATCAAGGACTTGATCGAAGATCCGGCAAGAATCCTGCTGGAAGTCTGATCCTGGGAAATCCCCTGGTCTAGACCGGGAGCGTGCCGGCGGCGGTGCAAAAGCAATGCGCCGCTGTCCACCAAGGCAAGCCTGCTGAGCGGCAGCACACTCGGAACTTGCCGGTAAAAAAATCGATGGAAGGGTAATATGTCTAAGTTTGATGTAGTGGTAATTGGCTCCGGCCCCGCCGGCTATGTGGCGGCAATTCGTGCAGCGCAGTTGGGTTTGAAAACTGCCTGTGTGGAAAAAAATCTCAGCAAGGCGGGCAAGCCTGCCTTTGGTGGAACCTGTTTGAATGTAGGCTGTATTCCCTCCAAGGCCTTGCTGGACAGTAGCTACAAATACCACGAAGCGAAGGAAGCCTTCGCTGTGCACGGCATTGGTACTGGCGACGTTACCATCGACGTGCCGGCGATGATCAAGCGTAAAGAGGCGATTGTCAGCCAGCTGACCGGTGGTATCGGTGGTCTGTTCCAAGCCAACGGTGTGACGGGCATTCAGGGCTACGGCAAAGTATTGGCCGGCAAAAAAGTCGAAGTGACCGCTGAAGACGGCAGCACCTCTATTATCGAGGCGGAAAATATCATTATCGCGGCAGGCTCCGTGCCAGTCGAAATTCCACCGACGCCTATCGATCAGGATATCATTGTCGACTCGACGGGGGCGCTGGAATTCCAGGCCGTACCGGAGCGGCTCGGTGTGATTGGTGCCGGTGTTATCGGCCTCGAGTTGGGTAGCGTTTGGGCGCGCCTGGGCAGCGAGGTTGTTGTCCTTGAGGCCCTGGAAAGCTTCCTGCCGGCAATGGATGGACAAGTCTCCAAAGAAGCGGCGAAAGTTTTCAAAAAGCAGCATCTGGACATTCGTCTGGGTGCACGTGTGACCGGTAGCGAAATTAAAGACGGCAAAGTCGTCGTGAGCTACACCGTTGGCGACGAAGAGAAATCTGAAATCTTCGACAAACTTATTGTCTGCGTGGGTCGTCGCCCACTTAGCAATGGTTTGCTGGCCGCCGACAGTGGTGTGAACCTGGACGAGCGCGGTTTTATCTTTGTTAATGACCACTGTGAGACAGACGCACCGGGAATCTACGCGGTGGGTGATATTGTTCGCGGTCCGATGTTGGCACACAAAGGCTCGGAAGAGGGCATGGTGGTCGCAGAGCGTATCGCGGGTCACAAAGCCAGCGTTAACTATGACTGCATTCCCTCGATTATCTATACACATCCCGAAATCGCAGCGGTTGGGCGTACCGAGGAGCAACTTAAAGCGGATGGTGTGCCCTACAAAGAGGGGAGCTTCCCCTTTGTGGCTATTGGTCGCGCCCTGGCGGCAAACGACACCACAGGCTTTGTTAAAATCCTGGCGCACGAAGAAACCGACCGGATTCTCGGCTGCCACATTATTGGCACGGGTGCTGCAGACCTGGTTCAACAGGTTGTCATTGCTATGGAGTTTGGCTCCTCTGCAGAAGATCTGGCGCTGACCGTATTTGGTCATCCGACGCTGTCTGAAGCCGTGCACGAGGCGGCACTGGCGGTTGACGGCCGGGCAATTCACATGCCAAACCGCAAGAAGCGGAAATAGAATTTGCGGTAGTGCGCAAAATTCGGGAAAATACAGCCCCGAATTTTGCGTCATTCGCAATGTGCAACGGGGTGGGCCATTCACTGACAGGGATGGTGTCCGCTTAATACATCCACAGACCGAGATGGTAATTCCAACATGAACCTTCACGAGTACCAAGGCAAACAGCTGTTTGCCCAATACGGGCTGCCTGTGTCAACAGGCTACGCCTGTGATACCCCGGAAGAGGCTGCAGCCGCAGCGGATAAAATTGGTGGCGACAAATGGGTTGTAAAAGCCCAGGTTCACGCCGGTGGCCGCGGCAAGGCAGGCGGTGTCAAGCTGGTAGACAGCAAGGACGAAATCAAGGCGTTCGCTGAAAAATGGCTGGGCAAAAACCTGGTAACTTACCAGACTGACGAAAATGGTCAGCCTGTGTCCAAGATCCTGGTTGAATCCTGCACTGATATCGACAAAGAACTGTACCTGGGTGCAGTAGTAGACCGCTCCAGCCGCCGCATTGTGTTCATGGCGTCTACTGAGGGTGGTGTCGAGATCGAGAAGGTAGCGGAAGAGACTCCAGAGAAGATTCTCAAGGCAACCATTGATCCCCTGACTGGTGCGCAGCCTTACCAAGGCCGTGAGCTGGCATTCCAACTGGGTCTGAACCAGGCTCAAGTGAAGCAATTTGTAAACATCTTCCTCGGTTTGGCGAAGATGTTTGAAGAGAAAGACCTGGCGCTGTTGGAAATCAACCCGCTGGTTATCACCACTGAAGGCAACCTGCACTGCCTGGACGCGAAAATCGTTATCGATGGCAACGCGACCTACCGTCACAAAGACCTGCAGGCCATGCATGACCCCTCTCAGGAAGACGAGCGTGAAGCCCGTGCTGCCGAGTGGGATCTGAACTACGTTGCCCTGACCGGTAACATCGGCTGTATGGTAAACGGTGCCGGCCTGGCAATGGGTACCATGGATATCGTGTCTCTGCACGGTGGTTTCCCGGCTAACTTCCTGGACGTAGGTGGCGGCGCGACTAAAGAGCGTGTTACCGAAGCTTTCAAAATCATCCTCGAAGACAGCAATGTTAAAGCGGTTCTGGTCAACATCTTCGGCGGTATCGTTCGCTGTGACCTGATTGCCGAAGGCATTATCGGCGCTGTGAAAGAAGTGGGCGTAAGCGTTCCTGTTGTTGTGCGCCTGGAAGGTAACAATGCAGATGTTGGTTCCAAGCTGCTGTCTGACTCGGGCCTCGATATCATCGCTGCGACCAGCCTGACTGATGCTGCTGAACAAGCTGTTAAAGCTGCGGAGGGTAAATAATGTCCATTTTGATCAATAAAGACACCAAGGTAATCTGCCAGGGTTTCACCGGTGGTCAGGGCACTTTCCACTCCGAGCAAGCGGTAGCTTACGGTACTAAAATGGTTGGCGGTGTAACGCCAGGCAAAGGCGGCACTGAGCACCTGGGTCTGCCCGTGTTCAACACCGTTAAAGAAGCGGTTGACGCGACTGGCGCGGAAGCCTCTGTAATCTACGTTCCTGCTGCGTTCTGTAAGGATTCTATCCTCGAAGCGGCAAACGCGGGTATCAAACTGATCGTCTGCATCACCGAGCACATTCCGGTTATGGATATGCTGCAATGTAAAGTGAAGTGTGACGAGCTGGGTGTACGCCTGATTGGCCCGAACTGCCCAGGTGTTATCACTCCCGGTGAATGTAAAATCGGCATCATGCCCGGCCACATTCACCTGCCTGGTAAAGTGGGTATCGTATCGCGCTCCGGTACACTGACCTATGAAGCGGTTAAGCAGACTACTGATTACGGCTTTGGTCAATCTACCTGTGTTGGTATCGGTGGCGACCCGATTCCGGGCTCTAACTTCCTCGACATTCTCGAAATGTTCGAGAAAGATCCTGCTACCGAAGCGATTGTTATGATCGGTGAGATTGGTGGTTCAGCGGAAGAAGAAGCAGCGGCTTACATCAAAGCCAATGTGACTAAGCCTGTTGTGTCTTACATTGCCGGTGTAACTGCACCTGCTGGTAAGCGTATGGGTCACGCTGGTGCGATCATCTCCGGTGGTAAAGGCACCGCTGATGAGAAATTTGCTGCTCTGGAAGACGCCGGTGTTAAAACTGTGCGTTCACTGGCACAAATCGGCGACGCGCTGAAAGAAGTGACTGGCTGGTAAGGCTGGGCTCTGCACAAAAAAGGCGGCCAT
>JBFEVY010000299.1:0-4396 GCA_041546665.1 Spongiibacteraceae bacterium
CATGGTCGTCATGATGAACCCCGGAGCGATCGCGTTTACGGTAACACCTCGGGAGGCCAGCTCGCGCGCCATCGACTTCGTGAACCCGATGATGCCTGCCTTCGCCGCGGAATAATTCGACTGCCCGGCATTGCCCATAGAGCCCACCACGGAGCTAATATTGATGATTCGACCCCAACGGGCTTTGGTCATACCACGCAAACACGCCTTGGCCAGGCGGTACAGGGAGTTGAGGTTGGTGTCGATCACGTCGAACCACTCATCATCCTTCATACGCAGCATAATATTGTCTTTGGTGATACCGGCATTGTTGACCAGCACCGCCGGTGCGCCGTACTGCTCCGAAATCGCCTTTACAACGGCATCCACCGACTCGGAAGACGCGACATTCAACATCATTCCACAGCCTTGCACTCCAGCCTCAGCGAAGGATGCTGAAATTGCCTCCGCACCCGCTTCAGAGGTCGCGGTGCCTACTACGGTATAACCCGCCTGACCAAGAGCCAGCGCAATTGCTTTACCGATTCCTCGACTGGCACCAGTTACCAGCGCTACTTTATCTGTCATATCGTTACTCCTAGTAATCAGGCTTTGATGGCTTCCAGCGCGGCCGCCAGGGTTTCAGGGCTGTCAATATTCGGGCAGTTCAGTGACTTGTGGATACGCTTGTTCAAACCACTCAGCACCTTTCCGGGCCCGCATTCAAGGGTGTTTTCTACGCCCTGCGCGACCATCGCCTCAACACAGCTGACCCACTTCACCGCGCTATAGATTTGCTCTACCAACAGCGCCTTGATTTTTTCCGGGTCGCTTTCCGTTTGCGCGTGAACATTGTGGACAACCGGAATGCTCGGCGTACTCACCGAGATCGCATCCAGTTCTTCCTGAAGTTTTTCCCCTGCGGGGCGCATCAAAGAAGTATGGAAAGGGGCGCTGACGGGTAGCAGCATGGCGCGCTTTGCACCCGCCTCTTTCAAAGCGGCAATCGCTTTTTCAACCGCGCCTGCGTGGCCGGCAATCACCACCTGACCCGGCGAGTTGTAGTTTACCGCTTCAACCACTTCCTCTCCCGACAGGTCACCGCAGATGGTTTCTATCTCAGCATCCTGCAAACCCATTACTGCAGCCATTGCGCCAACACCTACCGGCACAGCGGTTTGCATAGCCTGACCCCGTGCGCGGACCAAACGGACTGCATCGCCAAAATCCAGGGCGCCGGCGCAAACCAACGCGGAAAACTCTCCCAGGCTGTGGCCGGCCATCACCGATGGCGTCATCCCACCTTGCTGACACCAGAGCCGCCACACTGCAACGCTAGAGGTCAACAGCACAGGCTGGGTATTTTCAGTGAGATTGAGGGTTTCCTGCTCCCCGTTTTGCACCATGTCCCACATATCGTAGCCCAGCGCCTCAGAGGCTTCATCGAAGCAGGCTTTCACGATAGCGTATTCAGTGCCGAGCTCGGCGAGCATACCCACTTTCTGCGAGCCCTGTCCGGGAAAGACAAATGCGAGTTGTTTTGTGTCCATATAGCTTCCTTAGCGATTAAAACGAATTCTTTTTTTGTTAAGCCTTGCGTTTGCGCGAGCGCGCCATCTTCTTATTGCCGATCGAAAGGGTTTGCCGTTTTTACAAACTCTCTTCGATCAGTTTAGGCAGGTCGCTCTTCGCCGCGCGAATTGCCTGCTGCAATGCAGAGAAGTAACTTACGGCCTCTGAGCTGCCATGGGCCTTTACAACTACTCCATTCAAGCCGAGAAATGCGGCCCCATTAAAGCGTCGCGGATCGATTTCCCCACGAAAGCGGCGGATTGCCGGCGCCATAATGCCCTTGAGCAAGCGTAACCCCCAATGCCGCTGAAGAAAATCCTGCATCCGCCCGGAAATGTAATTTGCGGTACCCTCGCTGGCTTTCAGGGCGACATTCCCGGCAAACCCATCACTGACCACCACATCGACGGCAGCGCTGAAATAGTCCCCACCCTCGACAAAGCCGATGTAATTGATTGCTTGATCCCGGTCGAGAAGCTCGGCGGCATCTCTCACCACCTGCGTCCCTTTGATAATTTCCTCACCGATATTCAGCAGGCCGACCCGGGGCTTGTCACAGCCAGTCAATACTTTATATAGCGCGCTGCCCATGGTCGCAAACTGATGTAGCTCAGATGCGGAGCATTCCACATTTGCGCCCAGGTCCAGGGCCAGGGTAAATCCATCAACCGCCGGGATTGCCGCACAGATTGCCGGGCGTCGCAAACCGGGCAAGCGACCGAGATGAAGACAGGCCAGTGCCATCAGGGCACCTGTGTTGCCGGCGCTGACCACGGCATCCACCTGACCATTTCCAAGGAGTTGCAGCGCCACACCCATAGAGGAATCGCGCTTGCGCCGCAGAGCGTGGGAGGGTTTCTCGTCCATATCGACAACGGTATCAGAATGAAGCACCGTCAACCGGTTCCAGTCGCAATCCGCGCCAGAAAGCTCAGCTTTGATCAGTAATTGATCGCCAACGAGAGTTAAATGAAGGTCTGAATAGTCCTTCAGTGCCTTGAGTGAGGCAGGAATAGAGGCGCGGAGACCGAGGTCTCCGCCCATAGCATCAACGGCTAGCCGTAGTGATGCCACGCAAATCGATTAGTCGTCTTTGCCGGCTACGACTTTGCGACCGCGGTAGAAACCATCCGCAGAAACATTGTGACGCAGGTGTTTTTCACCGCTGGTCTGATCTACAGACAATGCTGCACCAGTCAGTGCATCGTGTGAACGACGCTGACCCCGACGTGAACGTGTCACTTTACTTTTTTGAACAGCCATGGCTTACCAGTTCCTCGTACTCATTTATCCCGGGACCACAATTGTCCCAAAACTGAAAACGGCGAATCGCCGGATTCGTTCTTGCCCTCGCGCCCTTCATCCGGATCGCCAGAGCTCAACGCGTCTGCACCCACGGCGCAGTCACTCATCTGGTGATAACTGACAAATGGCATATTCAGAATCAACTCGTCCTGAACCAGCTCATACAAACTCAAGGCTTCTTCGCCCACCAACACTGGATCCAGTGTCTTGGGCAGCGCCTTGGCCTGCTCATCAGTCCAAACGATCGCTAACTCAAAATCCGCATCAACGTCGATCGGCATTGCTTCCAGACAGCGCTGGCACAACACCTCAACGCGCGTCGTTGCCTTTCCCTCAATACGGTAAAAACCTTGATCATCGCGGAAAAAGTGCAGATCGACATCCACAAGCCCCTGATCTCCGGCCAAGCCTTCGACAAATCGAGGCAGTTGAGACACTGGTACCGAGGCCGAAATATCGCTGTCTACAGCGGCGAATTTCCGCGCATCGACCAGCTTGGGCAGAGGCTGTCTTTGCATAGGCGCGCAATCATAGGGATTTAGGGGATACTTGTCAAAGCAAATAGCCGGTTTTTCAGCATCTTAAGTTACACTACCGGCGACGCGATGAACATTGCAAGCAGCATTAAAACTCCAACATACCCAAAAAAGCAGACCACTAGCGTAAAATGACGACTTTGACCTCTTATCCAGGCCTAGTTCTGGCCTCGGGCTCCCGCTATCGCCGCGAACTCCTCGAGCGCATCGGCCTCAGCGTCCAAATCGACCCACCTCACATCGACGAGTCCGCCCTACCCGGCGAAACACCCGCAGCGCTCGCAGAACGGCTCAGCACAGAAAAGGCCCTGGCGGTCGCCAGCCGACACAGTAACAGCCTGATCATCGCCAGCGACCAGGTTGCAGACCTCAATGGCCAGGCTCTGGGCAAACCCGGCACCGCCGAAGCCGCCCGCCAACAACTGCGCGCCTGCTCCGGCCAGAAAGTGGTTTTTCACACCGGCCTTTGCCTTATTAACACCCAAACCCTGCAACAGCAGCGCTGCGTCGAACCCTTTGCCGTATCATTTCGTGAACTGTCTGACGATGAGATTCATCGCTACGTTGAGTGCGAGCCCGCGCTGGATTGCGCCGGCAGCTTCAAATCAGAGGGACTGGGTATAACCTTATTCAGCGCTCTCAGCGGCAACGACCCCAATGCTCTGGTCGGCCTTCCTTTAATAAAGCTAATCGATTTTCTGCTGGCCGAGGACTACCCGGTACTTTAGCGCCCGCCGACCCAATTTTGGTCGACCAGACTCAACAGCTCGGAAAAATGCTCAATAATGCTCCGTGGCTGCCAGCGCGCCAGCCGCGGAACCGCGTGGGCACCATAACCCACACCGACACTGGGCATGCCCGCCCGCGCCGCCATTTCGAGGTCGTATTCGGTATCGCCAATCATCAGCGCCTGCGCCGGCTCGACCTCGAACTGCTCACACAATTGATGCAACATCAGCGGTTCGGGTTTTGACGCCGTTTCATCAGCACAGCGGCTCGCCGAA
>JBFEVY010000382.1:0-3030 GCA_041546665.1 Spongiibacteraceae bacterium
AACCACCCAAAAAGATGCATTTTAAATGCGCATTTAATTGAGGCATCGGCAAAAGTCAGGCAACAAAACAAGCACATAAAATGCATGTTTTTACTGGAATAGTGGAATCAACAAAAAACATTCGGAAAGCGCAGGAGGAAGCGCCGCCACCCAGGGCCGCGCAAAAGATCATCGAAACGAGGAAGAAACTTAACGACGCCGACTAACGGCTCAAAGACCACAACAAACACAGCGCCAACAGAAACGATACGCCCTGCCAAAAACGCAGTGGATTGCGCTGAATCAGGGGCTCATATTCCCGCTGACTAAACGCCGGATTGGGGTGCTGAAGATCGTGCACGAACTCCGCAATATCATGATATCGCAGCTCCGGACTAATACTGAGCGCCTTTTTCAACGCACAATCCAACCACACCGGCACCAAGGGGTTGTATTTACAGGCAGATACGTAATTCAGCCGGGCAAAGGCTTCGGCACTGGTGCAAGCTTCCAGCTTCTCCTCAAAAGGAAGATGCCCGGTCAACATCTCAAACACAATCACCGCCAGGGAAAACTGATCTGCACGCGCACCCGGCTTGCGACCAAGAACATGCTCAGGAGCGGAATACTGCGCGGTACCCAATACCCGGTCGCGCTCGATAGGCACCGTCATCTCCGCAATACCGGCAACATAGCAGGAGCCAAAATCAATGAGTTTTACCGCCCCATCGTCCAGCACCATAATATTGTCAGGCTTAATATCCTGGTGCAGCGTATCGCGGCGGTGCATAGCCTGTACCGCTTTGGCAATCTCCGCCGCCAAATGCAAGACTTCGGAGACCGGCACCTGAGAGCGTTGCTGTAACCATCGCCCCAGAGTTTGCCCTTCAAGGTACTCGGCAAGGTAATAAAGAAAACTGGGCGATTGAGGACCATCCACTATGGCCACCACCCGATCACTCTGAATACGACGCCCGATCCAGCTCTCCAGAATAAAGCGCTCAATATAGGCGGGATCATCGTTGTAATTCGGCGACGGCGTTTTCATCACATAGTGACGATCTGCCGTCGCGTCATAAACCTTGTAAAGCTGGCTGCGGGCGCTGGCGTGCAGCTCCTCCTCAACCACCAGACCATCCACCACAACGCCCTCATCAAAGGGCGGCGGAAACGGAAGCTCGGTAAGCTTCCGGTAAACATCTTCACTATTCTCCAGCGGCAACTCGACAATTTTCAGCAGCTGACAACTCAGGTTATCGCTGCTTCCCGCCTCAAGCGCCTCAGCCAAGATCCCTTCAGCCTGCTCATCCAGCGAGGCAACACGCTCCAACTGCGCCTGAATGCCGCTACTACCCAATACATCGTGAACACCATCGCTGGTCAGCAGAAATACATCGTCCCGCGCCACATCTACCGCGCGATAATCGACATCGAGGTTAATATCCAGCCCCATCGCCCGGGTGAGATAGGTCTGGCGCCGACTGATATGCCGGGCATGATCCCGCGTCAACTGCTCGAGCATACCGCCGCGCAGCCGATAAATTCGGGTATCACCAACATGAAACAGATGGGCCGTTCGGGACTTAAAAACGGCAATGCTCAGCGTAGACACATAGCCCTTCTCGGCATCGCTGTAACTCTGCCCCTGGGCAAAAAGCCAGCGATTGAGCGCATTCAGCACCTGCTGCGCAGAACGCTTTACCGACCAAGAATCCGGCGTGGAGTAATAATCATTAAGAAAACCGGTGACACAGCTTTCGGCGGCTTCCTTACCCGCCTCCGCAGCGGAAACGCCGTCGGCTATTACAGCGACGGCGCCCTTGGTTGTCAGTTGGTGATCGCTGGGAACCAGAATACCAATACTGTCTTCATTGACGGGTTTTACGCCCGCGCTACTGCGCTGGGCGATCTCAAATTTCAGGCCGCCGTCAAAGTACATTACACACGCCCACGATCACTTGCTGAGCCATCACCACACCCTCTCCCTCGGGAGAGGGAATCTCATCAACCAACTTCTATAAGCGCCACACTACCGTCTTCGTTGTACTCTGCGATATGGCCCTTGGGTTCAGTCATAAACTGCACCGCAACAAACACCACCGCCGCACATGCTGCGATAATCATAAAGAAGTTCGCTGCACTAACAAAGCTCAACGCCGTCAAGAAGATCACCGCACCAACATTACCGTAAGCGCCAGTCATACCCGCTATCTGCCCCGTCATACTGCGCTTGACCAGAGGCACAATGGCAAATACCGCACCCTCACCAGCCTGAACGAAGAACGAGCAGCACATTGTCGCCACAACCGCCAGCCAGATTGGCCACGCCGACGTAATTTGGCTAAGCACCATATAACCAATCGCCAGTCCGCACACCAAAATCGTCAACGACTTACGACGACCGAATTTATCTGAAAGGTAACCACCACCGGGGCGGGCCGCCAGGTTCATAAAGGCAAATCCCGATGCCAGCATACCCGCCTGCACCGCGCCAAGATCAAAGGTTTCCATGAAGAACAGCGGCAACATCGACACCACCGCCAGCTCAGAACCAAAGGTCACGAAGTACGCCACATTCAAAATTGCGACCTGCTTGAACTCGTACTTCTGCATCTCGGGAATTTCGACGTTATTCAATACGTCGTGATTGACGCGAATAATCTGACTAATCTGCAGACAGAACATCACCACCAGCACAACGTAAATCGCCACCGCCGCAGTCTCGGTCAACAAACCGAGATTGCCCGGAGACAGCTTCCAGGTCAAAACTGCCAGCGCGAGGTACATAGGCACACACATCGCGATATAAAAAACCAGGTCGCTTTTGCTGGTAACCACCAAACCACCTGACTTCTTAGGCTTAAAATATGTTGAACCCTTGGGCGTGTTGCGGGCTTTAATATAGAAAAACACGCCGTATAGCATTGCCATCACACCAGTGCTGGCAATCGCGTAGCGCCAGCCATCATCACCGCCGTAGATCAATGCCAGGGTAGGCAAACTCATCGCCGCCGCCGCAGAGCCAAAGTTGCCCCAACCGCCGTAGACGCC
>JBFEVY010000293.1:0-4613 GCA_041546665.1 Spongiibacteraceae bacterium
ATTCTGTCGGCGTTTGAAGCCATACTGAAAGCGCGAACCGCACAGGGTGCGGTCGCCTGGGCCATTGTTCTAATTGGTTTTCCGCCGCTGTTCGTGCCTCTGTACTGGATCTTCGGGCGCCGGAAATTTCGCGGCTATGCGGTCAGCAAACGGGGCGACAAACGCCACGACTCCAACGCCATTCACACCATTGCCGACCAGCTCGCCCGGGATTTCGCGCCCTTTCCCGCCCAGGAAAGTGAAGCAGAAAATCGCCTGATTGCGCTTTCCCACCTGGCCACGCTGCCGTTCAGCAGCGACAACCAGCTGACACTGCTAATCAACGGTAAAGTCGCCTTTGCGGAGATGTTCAGGCAGATTGAAAACGCTCGCAAATACATTCTGATGGAGTTCTATATCCTCCGTGATGACGACATCGGCAAACGGCTCGCCGCCCTGCTGGAACGCAAGGCTGCCGAAGGTGTGCAAATTCATTTCATTTACGATGAAATCGGCAGCATCAAATTAGGCGGAGATTACATCGACAAGCTGCGCCGGGGCGGCGTGCATATCCACGCCTTTAACAGCACTAAAGGCGCCGGCAACCGCTTTCAGATCAACTTCCGCAATCATCGCAAAATCCTGATCTGCGACGGCGAATACGGCCTGATAGGCGGAATGAACATCGGCAATGAATACTGCGACAAACACCCGGTGCTCAGCCCCTGGCGCGATACCGGCCTATCCATTGTTGGCCCGGCCGTACAAGCCGTGCAGCTGGCCTTTCTGGAAGACTGGTATTGGGCTTGCGAGTCGCTGCCCGAATTGAACTGGCAGCCCAGACCTGCGCCGCAGGACGGGAAAAATTGCTTGATCCTGGCCAGCGGTCCCGCCGACAGTGTCGAAAGCTGCGCCCTGATGTTTCTCAATCTGATCAATCACGCCAGGGACCGGCTGTGGATTGTCAGCCCCTATTTTGTTCCAGACGCCCCCATCATTCAGGCCCTGCAGCTTTCTGCCATGCGCGGCGTCGACGTGCGCATTCTGCTCCCGGAAAACCCCGACCGGCTGTCCATCAAGCTCTCGTCCTACACGGCAATTCGGGAAACCCTGCCCCATGGCGTCCAGTTTTATTATTACCGGGAAGGCTTCTTGCACCAGAAAATCCTTCTGGTGGATGATGATATTGCGGCGGTGGGAACCGCCAACCTCGACAATCGCTCATTCCGGCTGAATTTTGAAATCACAGCCCTGTGTCATAACCCGGCATTTGCCAGCGAAGTCGAGGCCATGTTGTTAAAAGATTTTGAGCGCAGCAAACAATTGCTGCAACGAGAGGTCGAAAACTGGTCGCTGCTGCGCCGCCTTGTCAGCCGCTGCGTTTACCTGTTTGCGCCCCTTCAATAGAAAAGGATCTATGACCGCGTCTAACACGCACCAACAAAGCCACATTGTCGCTTGTCACGACTGCGATTTACTGGTGGAAACTGTTGCCATCGGCCGCGGACAACAATTGCGCTGTCCACGCTGCCGGGCCCTCCTCCATGTTGCGCACGACAACCCTAACGACAATAGCCTCGCCCTGGCCGCAGCGGTTGCCGGCCTGATCCTGTTTATTCCCGCCGTGTCACTTCCCCTATTGAGCTTCGAACTGGCCGGACAGTCAGGCAGCAACACCCTGGTCGACGGGATTATTCAACTCTGGAAAGAAGGCTTCCCCCTGCTATCACTATTAGTATTGTTGTGTTCATTCGTCGCGCCGCTGCTGCAGCTTTGCCTGACCACCGCGGTGGTGCTTGCGCTGCGCAGTGGCTCACTGCCGCGCAGCTTTCCGCTGCTGGTTCGGACTGCACAGTTTTTTCAGCACTGGAGCATGCTTGAGGTCTATGCCATCAGTATTCTTGTCGCCTATGTCAAAATGCTCAGCGACGGCGACGTTGGCATTCTTATTGGCAGTTATTGCCTGGCTGGCCTGCTAGTCAATCTGGTCCTGACAGCACGCTACTTTGACAGCGAGATGGCCTGGCGGGCCTGGGCAACCGTACAAACAACGGTAAAACGCTCAGCCATCACAGATAGCAACAATGCTTCGATAACCGCCGAGGTGCAGTCATGAACGCGCCAAAGCAAGCGCACTTCAATACCGCCTACAGCCAGCATCTGGCGCGCTGTGAGAGTTGCAATCATCTGTCACGGCTACCCCCGTCGACCGGCACCGCCCGCTGCCCCCGCTGCGGCAGCGCCCTGTATTTTCGTCGCCATCACAGCCTGCAGCGGAGCTGGGCACTGTGTCTGGCGGCGTGCTGCCTGTTAATCCCCGCCAACGTCTTGCCCATTATGACGGTAATCAGCCTTGGCCAAGGGGAACCCGACACCATCATGTCGGGCATTGTCAGACTATGGACCACGGGGCTGTGGGGTATCGCCGCCATTGTGTTCATTGCCAGTATTTTGGTGCCCGCCGTGAAGCTGGTCGCCATGGCTCTGCTGATGCTGGTGGTACACTGGCGTCTGCCCTTAAACAAGGGCCAGTGCACCAGCCTCTACCGCTTTGTTCACTTTATTGGCCGCTGGTCGATGTTGGATTTGTTTATCATCTCAATACTGATCACGGTGGTGCAGATGGGCAATGTCGCCCTGGTCGAAGCCGGCCCCGCTGCCACCGCCTTTGCTGCGGTTGTAGTACTCACCATGTTGGCCGCCAACAGTTTTGATCCTCGTCTGATCTGGGATTTGGAAAACGATGCCTGAATTTGATAATGCCATTGTGGAAAAACGCCAGCGCGTGTCGGCGGTATGGCTGCTACCCATCGTCGCCGCATTGATTGCCGCCTGGCTACTCTACAAAAACATCAACGAAACCGGCCTGGTGGTACAAGTAGAATTCGCCACCGGCAGTGGCATCACTGCGGAAAAAACCCTGGTGATTTACCAGGGCATCACTGTAGGCAAGGTCTCCGATGTCCGGCTTAACGATGACTTTCAGGGCGTCACCGCCGTGCTGGAGCTCGACAAACGCATCGCCCCGCTGATCCGCAAAAAGACCGCCTTCTGGCTGGTATCGCCGCAAATCTCCCTGTCGCGTATTTCCGGGCTCGATACGCTGGTCAGCGGCAACTACATCAGCTTTCTCCCCGGCGAGGGCAAGGCCGCAACCGAATTTACCGCGCTGACCGAAGCACCCGCCATCACCGGCGACAGTGAGGGTTTGCAAGTACACCTGCAGGCCCCCGCGCTCGGCTCCGTCAGTATCGGCGCTCCCGTGTTGTTTCACCAGGTTGAGGTCGGCAAGGTCGAGGCCTACCAGCTCAGCGACGAGGGCGTTGATATTTCGCTGCGCATCGCGCCACGCTATAAACACCTGGTGAAAGCCGAATCACAGTTCTGGAATGTCAGTGGCATCAGCATTGAAGCGAGCCTGGCCGACGGCGTCAGCGTCGAAACGGGTTCCGTAGCCAGTATTCTGTCGGGGGGAATTGCCTTCGATAGCCCCAGCGAAGGCACCCCCGCCGAAAACGGCCAGCGGTATCCACTGAACGCCAGCCACAAAGACCTTGCCGAGAGTGTTAAAACCCGCATCCATTTTGCAAAAGCGGACGGCCTGACAAAAGGCAGCGCGGTGCGCCTGATGGGCATCAAAATTGGCCAGGTTGAGGCGCTGCATTTTAGCGGTGACGATGCTTCCGCCGGGGTTACGGCGGAGGTGCGCATTCACGCCCCCTATCAACGCCATCTCAATGCCAGCGCCGAGTTCTGGCTGGTCAAGCCCGAAATCAATGGCGTGACGGTACGCGGCCTGGACACCCTGATCAGCGGTCCCTATATCGCCGCGCGCAGCCAAGGTGCAAGCAGTCCGCTTGCGGCGGACTACAACGCCCTTAGCGCGCCGCCGAGCAGCCGCATTAACGCCCCCGGCCTGCGCCTGAAGTTGCGCACCGAAGAACTGCGCTCGGTGGATGTTGGCAGCAAGATTTACTACCGCAAAATTGCCGTTGGCCAGGTGGAATCAGTGGCCCTGGACAGCAAAGGCGTCACCTTGGGGATTTTCATCCACGAGGCTTACCGAAAACTGGTCCATCGGGATTCGCGCTTCTACAACGCAAGCGGTATTTCCATTAGCGGCGGCTTCGGCGGCCTAGACCTGCAAGCCGACTCCGTGGCCTCAATATTGGCCGGCGGAATCGCCTTTTACACCCCGGATTCACCCAAGCCGCAGCGGGCCTGGGAAGGCCTGCAATATACCCTCTTTAACGATTTCAAAAGCAGCCAGGCCGATAAAGGTCTGGAGATCGTGCTGCATTTCGCCAATGCGGTCAGCCTGTCTAAGGGAACCGAACTGAAATACCAGGGCATCAAGGTCGGCGAAGTTGTCAATGTTGCGCTTGACGCAAAAATGGCCGGTGTGGACGTCACTGCCCGGCTCGAACCCAGCGCCCGCGCCCTGGCCAAAGAAGGCAGTCGCTTTTGGCTGGTGAGACCCGAGCTAGGCCTGGTCGGCACCCGCAACCTGGAAACCCTGGTCACCGGCGCCTACATCAGCGTTGAACCCGGCGTCGGAGACACCTCACTGCACTTTCAGGGGCTGGATCGCGCGCCCCTGGCCAGCGCCCCGGAGCGCGGCCTGAACCTGGTTC
>JBFEVY010000019.1:0-21268 GCA_041546665.1 Spongiibacteraceae bacterium
CAGGCAGGATTTGCGCTACTCGAAGCCGGTATGTCACGCAGTAAAAATTCGCTAAATGTGGTGATGAAAAACTACATGGATGTTTGTTTTGGTACGCTGATTTTCTGGGTGCTGGGCTACGGCCTGATGTTTGGCGACAACCCCAGCGGCTGGATCGGCACCAGCCTATTTGCCCCCGGCGATGTCGATGCCGAAACCTACGGCAATATTCTCTTTCAAACCATGTTTGCTGCGACCGCCGTTACCATTGCCAGCGGCGCGATGGCTGAGCGCACACGTTTTGATGCTTATCTGTTTGGTGCTCTGGTGGTCACCGCCGTCATTTATCCTATTTTCGGCAGCTGGGTCTGGAACAGTAACGGCTGGCTGGCGCAACTCGGGTTTATCGATTTTGCTGGTTCGACTGTGGTTCACTCGGTAGGCGCGTGGACAGCGCTCGCGGGCGTGATCATTCTCGGGCCACGCCTCGGTCGCTTCGGTCCCGATGGCAAACCCCGTGAAATTCGCGGTCACAATCTCACCCTTGTCGCATTGGGTGGCTTCATTCTTTGGTTTGGCTGGTTTGGCTTCAACGGCGGCTCCACCCTTTCTGCAACGGTGGACATCGCGCTGATTAACCTCAACACCCAGCTGGCCGCCGCAGCCGGCGCAGCGGGAAGCATGTTAGTCAGCGTTATCCGCCTACGGCCCATTTTGCTCACTGACACGGTCAACGGCAGCATTGCCGGCCTGGTCGCGATCACTGCGGGATGCGCAACCATGTCCCCCGGCTACGCCATCCTTACCGGCGCCATAGGCGGCATCATTTGCTTACTGGGCAGCAAATGGATGCTGCAAATGCACCTGGACGACGTGGTCGGCGCGGTCGCTGCACACGGTTTCGCCGGCGCCTGGGGTACCCTCGCGGCCGGGCTCTTCCTGAGCGGCGACCTTTTTAACAGCAATCAGATTCTGGTTCAGCTAATCGGTATTGGCAGCTGCTTTGTCTGGACATTCTTTAATGCCCTGCTGATGTACTTCTGTATCGACAAAGTGATTGGTCTTCGTGCTCCGGCGCTGCACGAACAGCGCGGCCTGGACCTCAGCGAACACGCAGAAATCGGTTACCCGGAATTCCCCACAGAAGGCACCGTGTACACCAGTGATCGCGTGCGGAACTTGGAGCTGAACCGATGAGTCTACCGGTTGCCGACTTACAACTTCGCAAACGCGCAATCGCAACAGGTTTACAACCCTACATCGCCATAGGAGAGCTGCCAGCAGTGTTGGATTATTGGGAGCAGTACTACGCAGAGAAGCCCAGCCTCGCCCTGCAGTACTTCGTTGCCGATATTGCCATCAACCACCAGCTAACCGTCAGCCGCGCTACCCTGCTGCGCAGTCTTATTCGGGCAATGGGTCTGCCAGCAGCGGAGCTGATCGACTTACCCAGCGCCAAGGCCAACCCCGCCGCCGCAACGGAAAGTGCAGAAGAAGATCACAGTAGCAGCCAGGCCTTTTCGCTGGTGCTGACCAATATTATGGAGCAGCTCAGTAACGAAATGCAGCACAAGCTGCGTCTGGCTTTCTTTGCCCAGTTACGCTCGCAAAAGCTGCCGGTTCAGAGTCTGCAGGCACTGCAAAACTGGTTAAGTCATCAGCAACCGCTGAAACTGGGGCGCACCTCAAACAGTTTGCTACAACGCCTGATTACGGAATTTTATACCCTGTTGTGCCATCATTTTGGTCCCACCGAAGCAGATGTGCTACTCGCCCGGGCCTTGCAGATGGCCAAACAATCCCACCCTGAATTGGATCGTCAGTTATCGAGTATTCTCTAATTGTTCAACGCTGGATTCCATTTACCGGCCACAAGGTATCAAAGATCGGCAAGGGGGTGACTCGGCCAGGGCGCAACGAAAAGCGCATCGACCTCTGGCGCTGGCACCGCCGCAATATCGGGGTAACACCAGTTTGGCGAACAATCACGGTCTAACAGGCGGGCCCGCACCCCTTCAGCAAATTCCGGGTCGCGGATTCGATTCGCCATCAGCACCAGTTCCAGTCGAAGCACCTCTGAGAGACTCAACCGCTGACAGCGCTCAAGGGCTTTAAATACCAGGCTCACAGAGCTGGCGGCGCTTGCCCCAAGCCCCTTCACTGCGGCAACCAACCAGTCGTCCTGCCCAGAGTATGTGCGAATTTCCGCAACAACCTGCTCAACTGAGGGCTTCTCGCAGGCCTGGTCAATCCATTGTCGGTGTTGTTTCAGCGGCGAGGGCATCAAGGTCATGCCCGACTCAACTTCCAGATCAGTCAGGTACTCAGTCAACATTGCGTTATTGCTGTCTGCATCCTCATCCCAATCCAACGACAACAAGCCTTTGAGCAGCGTCGCCTTGTCGGCGTCGGCAAAACAATAATCGGCAAGCCCCGCATACAAGGCATCAGCGGCCGACAATTCAGAGGCTGTAATCGCGACAAACAGGCCCGTGCGCCCCGGCATATGACGCAAATACCAACCCGCACCGGCATTGGGTAACAAACCAATTTTGACCTCGGGCATCGACAAACAACTGCTTTCCGTGACAATGCGGTGACTGGCCCCGGTCAAAAAACCCAGACCACTTCCCATCACCAATCCGTGCCCCCAGCAGATTATCGGTTTCGAATAGGTATGAATCAGGTGGGCCACACTGTATTCACTGGCCATGAAGGCTTCTGCCTCCACTGCAGCCCCACCCGGATTGGCAAGCGCCGACTTCAACATTCGGCGCGCATCGGCGCCCACGCAAAAAGCACGATCACCTTCAGCATCGAGAAACACACACAGCGCTTCCGGATCATCTCTCAGTTCGAGCAAAAACCGCTGCAACAGCTCCGCCATCTCCGGCGCCAGGGCATTGAGGCGCTGGGGGGCATTCAGCGTCACCTGCGCCAGATAGCCGCCTGCCGGCAGTGGGTGTCGCGTTAAACAAACGGAATACTCTACTTGCTGCATACAGAACTGCCTCTAGACTCCGCTCCAAATTCGCTTAGCCAAGAGTATCACCCCACAGGCTGACAGGCTCAAGCCCCCTTCATAATGGAGAAGAACCGTCGCGGGCGCCCCATCCGGGGCCCGTTGCCACGCCCAAATTGACCGAAGCGCCAAACTTCACTTCCGCAGCCGGCCAATTGCCCCCCGGATGCGATGAGCTAAGCTGCTCGCCAACATCAGACATCTGCTGGCGATTTGTGACCGAAAAAAGCCTTTGATCGCCAGGCCTATGTCATTTGCGACGCGCCGACTTGCGCGCCCCCAACATCCCTATGCGGCATAACTCGCTTATCTCTCGAGGTAAATTATGACTACGTTTAAAGCTCCCTTGCGGGACATTGATTTCGTCATTAACGAAGTACTCGATTACCAGGCGCACTACAAAACGCTGCCCTGCGGCGCTGAAGCAACCCCGGATATGGTCGAAGCAATCACTGCGGAAGCCGCAAAATTTGCCGAAGAGGTACTGGCGCCGCTGAATCAGACCGGTGACGAAGCCGGCTGCCAGTGGAATGATGGCGAGGTCACCACACCACCTGGGTTCAAAGAAGCCTATCAAATGTGGGTCGAGGGCGGCTGGCAAGGACTTTCCCACCCCGCCGAATACGGTGGCCAGGGTCTACCACTGTCAATGGGCCTCATCAAATCCGAGCTGGTCGGCACCGCCAACTGGTCCTGGGGAATGTACCCTGGCCTCAGTCTCGGCGCGATGAACACCCTCTATGTTCACGGTGACGACGCACAAAAAGACCTCTACCTGAGCAAGCTCTGCGAGGGTAGCTGGACCGGCACAATGTGCCTTACCGAAGCCCACTGCGGTTCAGACCTGGGACAGATGAAAACCCGCGCTGAACAGCAAGAGGATGGTAGCTATAAACTCAATGGCTCGAAAATTTTTATCTCTGCCGGCGAGCACGATATGGCGGAAAATATTATCCATATCGTCCTGGCCCGCACCCCCGACGCCCCCGAAGGCACCAAGGGAATTTCCCTGTTCATTGTTCCCAAGTTTACCCCCAACGCCGACGGCAGCATTGGTGAACGCAATGGCGTGACCTGCGGCAGTATTGAGCACAAAATGGGTATCCACGGCAACGCAACCTGCGTGATCAATTTTGACGACGCTGTAGGCTATATGCTGGGAGAAAAAAACGAGGGCCTTCAGGCGATGTTCACCTTTATGAACACCGCCCGCGTGGGCACGGCCATCCAGGGGCTCGCGGCCTCTGAACTGGCCTATCAAAACGCGCTGCCCTACGCCCTTGATCGTTACTCCATGCGCTCTCTGTCTGGCACCAAGAACCCGGATAAGGCCGGCGACGCCATCATCCACCACCCCGATGTCAGACGAATGCTGTTGACCGCTAAAGCCTTCGCCGAAGGTGGCCGCTTGATGATTTACGACGCTGCAAAATTCGCCGATGCAATGATGTTCGCGGATACCGAGCAAGAACGCGAAGACGCCGAAAACCAACTCGGTTTCTTAACCCCTATTCTTAAGGCCTTTTTGACGGAGACCGGCTTGGAATCCGCCAGTAATGCGATGCAAGTATTTGGCGGTCACGGCTTTATTAAAGAACACGGCATGGAACAGATCTACCGTGATGCGCGTATCTCAACCATGTATGAAGGCACTACGGGCATTCAGGCGATGGACCTGATCGGCCGCAAAGTGGTACTGGATGGCTTCAAGCTCTACGGCGGCTTCTGCAAGAAACTCTATAAATCAGGGTTCCGCAAACTGTTGAAGGGCAAGCGACGCCGCCACGCCCTCAGCCTGTTAAGTTACACCCTGTGCTGGAATTGGAAGACGGTAAAAATGCTCGCCCGCGCCTCCCGCAATCGCGATGCTGTAGGCGCAGCCTCCTACGACTTCCTCATGTACAGCGGCTACCTCTCCATGGCCTACTACTGGGCAATGGCGGAAGAAGTTGCAGCGGAAAAGCTGGAAGCGGGAGAAGGCGACGCGGCGTTTTATCAGGCCAAGCTGGAAACAGCGGAATTTTATTTCGCCCGGCTGTTGCCCCGAGCCAAGGCGCACGCAGCCTGCATGGACAGCTCTACCGACAGTGTGATGGGCATGGATTTGCCCCGTTTTGAAATTCGCTAAGAGCGAGAAAAGACGCGCTCCCCGGCGGCCATTATGCCGCCGGGAAAACGTTAGACTTCAGCGTCGCTGAAGGACACCTGTGAAACCTGGAAGTTGGAATCCCGAGACAGATTGCAGGGGTTAGCGACTTCAACAACACCTCCGGGTTTAACCGCAAAATGCTGCACATTCATCACCGAGCGATGCTCATCATCGGTTTTGAAGTAGGTGAACACGCCATTTACCGCATTCGCGCAACTATTCCTCACCATGACCCGCGTTGAAACCTTATTGGTGTTGAAATAGGAGCAGCTGGAATTACTGGACTGCGCCGAGTGCTGTTCCACTTTCCAGGCCAGACAGTCCTGTGCTTCCACTTCCGCTACCGCGTTTTCAGCCAGAACCGTTCCCGCTCCCATCAACACAGCATAAAAGACCGCAATTCGACGATATTGCATAAATCACCCTGTTCGCGTACCGCTAATTTCGAGAAGACACAAAATTCATTCCATGCGAATTAAACTAGCCGATCACGCCCACTATATCTGTACGAGATTTCCACTAAGGTCAAACCGCAACATAAAAAATTCTTTTTAACAGCAATACATTAACGAAAGATTATGACCGAAAGCTCAGAGACAGGTGACCAAAACTGTGAACTCGCGCAAGCTAGCGCCTGTTCTCGCCGGGGCTAACTCACATGCCCGTACACGAGCCGGCGTAACAGTTTTAATTTCATATCAGTCTCGTCCTGCAGTCCCAGAGTCGCAATCACCTCTTGTACCGCAGGATTGCTCTCATCAGCCGTTATCGACCTTAACAGCGCCGAAATCTTTTTGCCTGTAGGCAAAGCCGCTATGGCCTTTAAGGCCCGTGCGGTGCGCAGTTCCACATCGGTGAAATCACAGCCGAAGGGATAAGGCGGCAATTCCTTCGCAGCCGAACCAACCTGGCTAGCAATTTTCTCCGGCAGATTTTGCCGCCGCTGCGGAGGAACCTGGTAGTCCTCCGCAAGTTTTCCGTGTTGTTTCGCCTCTCGAACCAATGTGTCCTGAAAGCGCGAATCGGCAATTTCTATGAGCGCGGCACACACTTCGCTGTCCGACTTACCCCGTAAATCTGCAATACCGTACTCGGTAATTACAATATCCCGCAGATGCCGCGGAATCGTACACGCGCCATAATGAGGCACAACATTGGAAACCGGCGCGCCATCTTGCATTCGGCTGGCACGAATCATCAAAATTGACCGCCCACCACCACTGCTTGCGCCTTCCGTCAGCTGCGGCTGCAATTGGTGTGCCATGCTAACGAAGTTGTACTGCCCGCCCACACCTGAAACAACCTGGCCGTTTTCCAGCGTATCAGAGGCCACCGCGCCATTAAGCGAGACATTCAAGCCGGTATTGATAAACCGCGCGTCCCGCCGCTGGGCCCGAAATAGGCGTGGATTGAGATCCAGCTGATTGATTTTGTCGACGCCACACATCGCCAGCAACTGACGACGTTCCAGCGGCATCTCCCGTAGGGTCCGATAAAACCATTCACTGCCGAGGAAGAATCCACCGTGAAGGACAAAACCATGACGCAGCGCGGTGCCCAGACAGTGAGCTTCCATAAAGGCCTGACTCTCAGGGTTCGCCACATTCGCAAAGCAGGACTCTCCGGCGGCATTGTAAAGGCGCCCCTCCCGATAGCTACAGTCATCGCGGAAAAAGCCGTAATACTGCAAGACGTCAAAGTCCTTGCCACGGAGCTCTCTCACGCCGAGTTCTGCCATCTGTGTGAGGCAGTCAGCGCTCAGCGCCTGGGGATCGCACTTACCCTCGTTAATGAGGATTTGCAGCGCCCAGAAATCGTAGACCCGTCGCCGCAATATTCCTGCCTCAAACAGGTGAAGAAACCCCTCTACAAACATTTCCGTCGCGGCATACAGCCCCTGCTCAAAGGCCCCCACGCCACCGACTGCATCAATAATTTCCCCGCTGTCCGCCAATACGCCGCAACGTTCAAGCAAGGCCCGGTAGGCGCTGTTATCGCTGTCTCGTAAAATCAACGAGCGGACGATGGCATCGCCCATCGACCCAATCCCCAGCTGCAGCGTACCGCCATCTTTGACCAGCGTACTGGCGCGAAGCCCAATCATATAATCCGCCGCCGGAATCGGCAGCAGCCTGGGCACAGGAAACAGGGCTTCGCCTGTTCCGTGTTGATCAATGACATAGTCGAATTCGCCGGCATCCACCTCTGCATCGCCAAACATATAGGGCAGATCGGGGTGGACCACCCCCACCGTTACACAGGGGCGTCCCTCCGAGCGCAACCGCCGCAATAACTCCATAGAAGTGTCAGGATTACAGCTCAGGCTCAAGCGGCCAGGCTCCTGAGGATGCCTTGCGACAAGTTGAATCGCCAGATTGGCACCCCGGGCGGCGACATCCCGTGCCGCGTGGCTGTAATTTGACGAAATATAGTCCTGCTGGGCACCCGCATTACCGAGACGACTCCCCGCCCGAAAATAAAATTCGTGAACATGGATATTCTCTGGTAACTCGCCCTTGCGCTGGGCGGTCAGATACAGTGGCTCCGTATAGTCACCGTAGAAGCGTTCAAAAACCGGACCTAACAGGCGCGCCCGGACGGGATCTCGCTCACGGGGCTTCTCCAGGCTTAGCGCAGTCAATATTTGCAACGACAAGGCCGGATCAGCGCTGACCCGCCGGTAAAGCGCATCCACCAGGCCAACCGGCTTGCCCAAACCCAGTGGCAGCGCAACCCGCACATCTGCACCGACACGATTCAGGATTTCTGTAACACAGGCGTCGTAAGTCGACCGCTCAGTATCCATCATTTGTTATTACCCCCTTCTATCCGCCCCGTTTGCAAGGGACGTTGATACATATCAAGAGCTCAAACCGCTACCTCTGATAGCGTTCTCATCCAGAGTTTGGCACTTACTACCTACACAGAGCATATACCCAAAATGGATCATCTATTACAACAACTCGAAAATGATCACCGTAGACTTCTGCGCTTGATGTACTTGCTGAATCGAGAATTCGATAAGTTCAGCGGTCTGCAAAATGGCCGTCATAACTGCGATCAGGTGCTGGAAATCCTCACCTATATCCAGACCTACCCGGAAATCTGGCACCACCCGGTTGAAGACATTATTTTTAGCCATCTGCTCGACAAACCCACCATTAATCATATCGCTGTCGAAGCGCTGCTCAGAGACCACCCGCGGCTTGAGGCACTCAGTAAACAAATGGCGGGAATTTACGACGAACTGCAGACCTCCGGTGCGGCACCCTCTCCACAAATACTGCGGCTGAGCCGCCACTACTATGCAGAACAGATGTCCCATATTACTGCCGAGCGCAGTATTTTCGCTGTTGTGGACGCCGTTTTTGACGACAACGACTGGTGCCAAATTAAAAACCGAGTTCGCCGGCAACTCAGTCCGCGTAACCAGCAGTCAATGCAGGATGAATACATCAATCGCTGCGAACCCGTTACCAAAAGTCATGTTTTGACTTTCACAGGACTTCACTAATGACCCCAATCGCAGCAACCGAGCTGACCTTTAGCAACGACCATCCGGCACACGCGGGTGGCGCAATTGATGCCGCGCTCATCAACAAATATAGCGGCCCGGGACCACGCTACACGTCCTACCCTACCGCATTGCAATTCCATACCGGCTTCACCGAGGAGAGCTACCGAAAGCTGCTGCGCGAAGCGCGCAACAGTGTCGCCCCTCTGTCACTTTACGTACACCTGCCCTTCTGTCGGTGGCTCTGTTATTACTGTGCCTGCAACAAGGTGGTGACCAAAAGCCCCACAGCGGGACGCGAATATCTCGACTACCTGAATAAGGAAATCGAGATGCTATCCAAGGAAATCGGCAACCGGCGTCATGTGACTCAACTGCATTTTGGCGGCGGCACCCCAACTTTCCTCGACGATGCTGAGCTGACGGAGCTGATCCACTCACTGGCCAGCCACTTTAATCTCGAGGACAACGCAAGCCGCGAGTACTCTATTGAAATTGACCCTCGCACCGTGGACGGTGACCGCTTGGCACTGTTAAAGGGAGTGGGTTTCAACCGCCTCAGTTTTGGCGTACAAGATACTAACCCCGACGTTCAGGCTGCAGTAAACCGTCGCTATGAATTAGATCGCTTGCAAGCACTCGTAAAACAAGCACGGGAATACCGCTTTAATTCCATCGCGATGGACTTGATTTATGGCCTGCCCAAGCAGACCGTGGAGACGATGAGCAAAACCCTCGATGAGGTGATTTCACTGGCGCCAGATCGCATTGCGTTTTACCACTACGCGCATCTGCCCGAGCGTTTTGCGCCGCAACGCGCCATCGACAAACACACCTTGCCCAGCAGCGAGGAAAAACTGGCGATGCTGTGCCTGGCCGCGGAACGGTTTGCCGAAGCCGGTTACGTACACATCGGTATGGATCACTTTGTTAAGCCCAGCGACGGTCTGGCCATCGCCCAGGGCGAAGGACGCCTACAGCGCAACTTTCAGGGCTACTCCAACCTGCTCGCACCGGATGTCTTGGCCATGGGAGCGTCGTCCATCAGCTCCATCATGGGTAACTTCGCCCAGAACTACAAAGAACTGGATCAATACTACGACTGCCTCGACAACGGCCACTTGCCGATAGAGAAAGGCTTGGTCTCAAGTCAGGAAGATCGGCTTCGCAGTCATATCATTTCGCAACTCAGCTGCAACTTATACTTGGATTTTGACCAAATCAAACAACAGTTTGGGATCGACTTTAACGAGCACTTCAATAGTACTTTAGTCGAACTGCGGGAATTAGAGAAAGATGGCATCATTGAACTCTCAAACCGCAGTATTGTTGTGACAGATACCGGCCGCAGCCTGTTAAGAAATATTTGCATGGTCTTTGATGCCTATCTCAGCAAGCACACGCAGGCCTACTCAAAAACGTTGTAACAGGTCGTTATTTGGAGAATGCCCTAAGGGTGGGCAATTTGTCACTTGGCAGTGCGGTAACAAGACTATATATTGCGCTTTTAGAGCCGTTAAATAGTCCCGGAATTCAAATGAAGACCGCACCCATGCAGCACAATTGCCCACACGACAGCGCCATCAACTGCAACAACTGCCGGCTAAGCAGTATTTGCCTGCCCCTGGCGCTGCGGCAAGATGAAATTGCACAACTTGACGATATTGTGCAAAGAGGTCGCCCTCTGCAGAAAGGTCAACACTTGTATCGGGAAGGTGAGGAATTTCACGCCATCTACGCGGTGCGCTCCGGCGCAATAAAAGGTTACAGTGTTACCGACGATGGTGAGGAACAAGTCACCGGTTTTTACTTCCCCGGAGAAATTCTCGGCATGGACGGCATCGGGCAAAACCGTTACGCCAGCTCCGCGCAGGCAATGGATGTTTCCGCCATTTGTGAAATCCCCTTCAGCCGCATGGAAGAACTCAGCGTCAAGCTGCCCACCATGCAAAAACATTTCTTTAAATTGCTCAGCCAGGAAATTGTTGAAGACCAGCGCCACATCACCCTGCTGAGCAAGAACTCAGCTGAAGAACGTCTCGCATCACTATTGTTGAGCATTTCTGCTCGACATGCCCGCAGACAACTTTCTGCACACTCATTCCGCCTTCCGATGTCACGTGGTGATATCGGCAATTTCCTCGGCCTGACCATCGAAACCGTCAGCCGGGTTTTCAGCCGTTTTGCCAAACAAGGGCTGATCTCTGTATCGAACAAAGATGTGACCGTCGTCGATCTTGAAGCGCTAAGAAGAGTTGCCAACCTCGGCGAGTAAAATACGGACTTTTACTCCCGACTGGACGTCTCTCTGCTATCAGCTATTTTAAGGTTGGCAGTAAAAAAATTGACATTGTAAGGGCCGAGCAACAGGTTCATGCAAAAGTCAGTTCCAAGGGGGGCACGCAATTGATCAGGATCAACAACCGTAGGTGGTTGTCCTGATACCTTTACCCCCTGCAACTCAACTTACCGATGAGAGACAAATAACGTGGCGACTTTCACTAGTAACCCTCTGGGTTTTCTTTTCAAGACCCGCGCGCAATGGCAGGCCGTCGGCGCACTTGCCGACAGCGAATACACCAGCAAGCTACTCTACCCCATCATTTTCGCATTAGGTCCCTGCATTGCGTGGTATTACGGCGCCAGCAAAATTGGCTGGCGCGTAGGCGACGGCGAACTTGTATTGCTGACACCGGAAAGCGCGCTGCATATTGTGGTCGCTTTTTACGTTGCCATGTTGGGTTCTCTGGCCGTGATTGGCTATTTCATTCACTGGATGGCAGAAACCTACGGAAGTAATTCCTCCATCGTCAAGGGCATTGTGGTCGCCAGCTATACGGCAACCCCGCTCTTCATCGCAGGCCTTATCGGCTTTTTTCCAATTTTCTGGCTGGATTTCCTGATCGGAATTCTAAGCCTTGGCTGGGCGGTATATCTACTGTATGTCGGCATTCCGGAAGTGATGCGAATTCCGCAGGAACGCGGTTTTCTCTACGCTTCGGCAGTGGTCGGTATCTGCATGGTGATATTCATGGCCTTAATGGGTGGCGTCGTCATCCTGTGGGATATGGGACTGGCTCCCGTATTCGTCGACGCCTGAAACGCTGTGGGCGACGGCAACGTCGCTTTTCAATCTGATGTACCGCCGGCGTAACAACCGGCTCACTTAAAATGCGAAAGGATCCTTCCATGGAATCTAAGCTTCCTTCACCTCAATACAATTACACCGTGGTGCGGCAATTCACCATTATGACGGTAGTCTGGGGCATCGTCGGCATGGCCGTCGGCGTCCTGATTGCCGCGCAATTGGTGTGGCCCGCCCTCAACCTCGACCTGCCCTGGACCAGCTTTGGACGGCTGCGACCACTGCACACCAATGCAGTAATTTTCGCATTCGGCGGCAGCGCGCTGATCGGCTCGTCATTCTTTGTGGTTCAACGAACCTGTCAGGCACCGTTGATTTCCAACGCCCTCGCAGCATTCGTGTTCTGGGGTTGGCAGCTTGTCATCCTGCTCGCGGCGATCACCCTGCCTCTAGGCATGACCTCAGCCAAAGAGTACGCAGAACTGGAATGGCCCATCGACATTCTTATCACTGTGGTCTGGGTGGCTTACGCGGTCGTATTTTTCGGCACGATCATGAAGCGCCGTTCCCACCATATCTATGTTGCTAACTGGTTCTATGGCGCATTTATTATCACCATCGCCGTGCTGCACATCGTCAATAGCCTGTCGATTCCCGTCACGCTGACCAAATCGTATTCGGTCTACGCCGGCGCTGTCGATGCAATGATCCAGTGGTGGTACGGACACAACGCCGTGGGCTTTTTCCTGACTGCCGGCTTCCTGGGGATGATGTATTACTTTGTTCCCAAGCAGGCTGAGCGTCCGGTTTACTCTTACCGCCTGTCGATCGTGCATTTCTGGGCATTGGTATCGGTCTACATCTGGGCAGGTCCTCACCACCTTCACTACACCGCCCTGCCAGACTGGGCACAGAGCCTGGGCATGGTGATGTCACTGATTCTGCTTGCACCATCCTGGGGGGGTATGATCAACGGCATCATGACGCTCTCCGGCGCCTGGCACAAACTGCGCGACGACCCGATTCTCCGCTTCCTGATTGTTTCGCTCTCCTTCTACGGCATGTCAACGTTTGAAGGCCCGATGATGTCGATCAAGACCGTCAACTCCCTGTCACACTACACTGACTGGACTATCGGACACGTTCACTCCGGTGCACTTGGCTGGGTTGCGATGATCTCCATCGGCATGATTTACCACCTCGTTCCGGTGCTCTACAACAAAGCGAAAATGTACAGCATTCCCGCAATCAGCGTGCATTTCTGGCTGTCGACTATCGGCACCGTGTTGTACATCGCCTCAATGTGGGTAAACGGTATTGTTCAGGGCCTGATGTGGCGCGCCTACAACAGCGACGGCAGCCTGACTTACAGCTTTGCTGAATCAGTCGTTGCCAGTCACCCCGGCTATCTCGTGCGCTTCCTCGGCGGCAGCATGTTCCTGATTGGCATGCTCATCATGGCCTGGAACGTCTGGATGACCATACGTAAGGAACAAACGGAGTCGACTTCCGCAGCAGTGGAGGCAACAGCATGAAACACGAAGTCGTAGAAAAGAATATTGGCTTGATGATCGTCTTAATCATCATTGCGATCAGCTTTGGGGCCCTGGTAGAAATCGTGCCACTGTTTTTCCAAAAACAAACCACAGAGCCAATTGAAGGCCTGAAACCGCTTGGCGCATTGGAATTAACAGGCCGAGACGTCTACATCCGCGAAGGCTGTAATGTCTGTCACTCACAGATGGTACGCCCAATGCGTTCCGAGACTGAGCGCTACGGCCACTACTCGGTTGCCGGCGAACAGGTTTACGAGCACCCCTTCCTGTGGGGCTCAAAACGCACCGGTCCAGACCTCGCCCGGGTAGGCCAGCGCTATAGTGACGAATGGCACCGCGCTCACCTGTTTAACCCGCGGGACGTGGTTCCCGAGTCGATCATGCCAAGCTACCCCTGGCTGTTCCAAAACACCATTGATGCCAGCTTGGTCGGCAAGAAAATGGCTGCACTGCGTAAGGTCGGTGTGCCCTACACCGATGCTGATATTGCCAATGCGGCAAGCCTTGTCGAAGGCAAGGCTGAGATCGACGCCGTTGTCGCCTATCTGCAGCAACTCGGCACGCTGCTCAAATATAAGCGTTGAGGCATCGAGATGGACCAGAACAGCCTGCGGGCACTTTCAACTCTGCTGATCTTCCTCGCATTTGTCGGACTGACCATTAGCGTGTATCGCAAACGCAAGTCCGATTACGACGAGGCGGCCAATCTGCCTTTCTCCGAAGACAGCAAACACGCGCAAAATGGGGAAAACAATGACTAGTTTCTGGAGCGCCTGGATTATTGTACTGACGGTCGTATGTACCGCGCTGGTGGCATGGCTGTTGTTTGCCAACCGCACCACAACCGTCACCAACAAGGAAAACCCCACCACGGGGCATGTTTACGACGGTATTGAAGAGTACGACAACCCCCTGCCCGGCTGGTGGTTCAAGATGTTCGTGCTCAGCATCATCTTTGGAATCGGCTACCTGATCGCCTACCCCGGAATGGGTAATTTCAAAGGTCTCCTCGGCTGGACCTCCACCGGACAGTGGGAAGCCGAAGTCGCCAAAGCCGATGCGAAAACAGCGGAGATTTATGCAAGCTTCAGCCAAATGAGCGTTGAACAGCTCGCTGAGAATGACAAGGCCATGCGCATGGGCCGCAGGGTGTTTGCCAACAACTGCTCGGTTTGTCACGGTGCGGAAGCCACGGGTGCATACGGTTTCCCCAACCTGACCGACAACGACTGGCTCTATGGCGGCACGCCTGACGCTATCAAGCAATCCATCACCACGGGTCGCGCAGGCGCCATGCCCGCGTGGGAAGCCATGCTCGGAGAAGCTGGACTCGCCGATATGACCGCCTACGTGATGGATCTCGCAAATGAAGGCGCGGCTGAACGTCACCCCGCTGCGGCAGAGAAATTCACCATGCTCTGCTCTGCCTGTCACATGCCCGACGGTAGCGGCAACCAGGCTCTGGGTGCGCCTCGCCTTAACGACAATATCTGGCTCTATGGTGGCGACGCCGGTCGGGTAAAACACTCTATCGCCGCTGGCCGCAACGGCAAAATGCCAGCCCACAGCGAAACCCTGGGCAGTGACAAAATCCACCTGTTAACCGCCTATGTCTACTCTTTATCCAAAGGGAAAATGCAGTAAGTGAACGACAAAGCCCCCAACACCGACAAGCCGGAAGGAACCGCACCCGAGCTAATTCCCGTACAGGAATTTGCCCCCGCGGAAGTCTCGGAAATCGACCTTTATCAAAAGCGGGAAAAGATTTACACCCGCAAAATCGAAGGTTTTTTCCAGCGCATTCGTATGTTCACCGGTTGGCCACTGTTGATGGGCTTTTTCCTTATGCCCTGGATACAGTGGGACGGTCGACAGTCCATTCTGTTTGACCTTCCCGCGCGGAAATTCCATATTCTGGGGCTGACCTTCTGGCCCCAGGACATGTCCATGCTCGCCTGGGTATTGATCATTGCCGCCTTCGGCCTGTTCGCCGTCACAAACCTGGCCGGCCGGGTATGGTGCGGCTACAGCTGTCCGCAAACAGTGTGGACGAGTATCTTCATGTGGATCGAGCAACGGGTTGAAGGCAGTCGCAACCAACGCATGAAGCTGGACAGCGCTCCCATGAGTGCTTCCAAGGCCTTTAAAAAAGCGCTCAAACACAGCATGTGGTTTTTTGTCGCCTTTGGTACCGGCTTTACCTTTGTGGGCTATTTTACGCCCATCAATGAACTCGGCTATGACCTCTACCGCTTCGCCCTGAACCCCTGGGCTGGCGCCTGGATTTTTATTTTCACGGTACTCACCTATCTCAACGCCGGCTGGATGCGCGAGCAGGTGTGCATGTATATGTGCCCCTATGCCCGCTTCCAGTCCGCTATGTTCGACCCCGATACCCTGATCATTTCCTACGACAAGGCACGGGGCGAGCCCCGCGGCTCACGTAAACGCAACGAGACCTCGGAGCAGGCCGGACTTGGCGACTGCGTCGATTGTCAGCTCTGCGTGCAGGTCTGCCCCACCGGGATCGATATTCGCAACGGCCTTCAGTACGAATGTATTGGCTGCGCACTCTGTGTGGACGCGTGTAATTCGGTCATGGAAAAAATGAATTACCCCAAAGGCCTGATTCGCTACACCACGGAGAACGCCTTACAGGGTAAGCCGCTGCATATCATGCGGCCTCGGCTGGTCGGCTATATCATCGCGGTACTGGTAATGACCTCACTACTCGGCTACCGAATGCTGAATCGCGACACCCTGGTACTCAGCGTTTTGCGTGACCGCCAGGCGCTGTACTTCCAAAGTGACGACGGGCGTATCGAAAACCGTTACACCGTTAAAATCGCCAACAAAACCGAGCGCGATCACGAATATCGCCTGACACTTGATACCAGCGCGAAGCTCGATATCATTGGTACCCAGCAGTTAACCGTTGCCAGTGGCGAGGTACGAGAATTGAGCATCAAATTGCTGGCCACACCTGGCAGCCTGGCAACACCCTCTGTACCGGTGAACTTTATCGCCGTAGCAGTTGATAACCCAGACAAATCGGTAACCGTAGATAGCCGCTTTATCGCCCCAGGAAGTGCGCATTGATGAGCAAGGAAAAAACCCCTTGGTATCGCCAGTTCTGGCCATGGTTTCTCCTGGTGTTACCGGGTACCGTGGTCGTTGCCAGCGTCAGCACGGTGGTGTTGGCGGTGCGCCACAGCGATAACCTCGTTGTTGACGACTACTACCGCGACGGCTTGGCAATCAACCGCTACCTCGCGCAGGATGATGAAGCCAAACGACTCGGGCTTAACGCCGAAATCCATTTTCGGGGGCAGGACACCATCAGTATTCACATTGCCGGACTACAAAACAGCCCTGACCACCTCCTCCTTCACTGGCAGCATCCGGTAGAGGAGTCCCTCGACTTTAACACCGTGCTGATCAATGAAGGGGAAGGGAATTACTCCGCGCAGATGGGGCAATTCCCCGATGGCCGCTGGTATTTAACACTGCGTGAATACCGCAACGGCAGCGCAGACACCGGGAGCTGGAGATTGAAGTCCGAAATCCAACTCGGATCTGAAACACAGCGCAGCCAAACCCTTAGCTTATCCGCGGCTGACTGACACCGACCGGTGCGCCACCCGCGAACTCGGAATCGATGGAAAAACACTGTTACCACTGCGGCGAGCCCGTACCCGAGTCCTCGCCTTTCTACCTTGAGGTAGACAACCAGCAGCAACCCATGTGCTGTGGGGGCTGCCTTGCCGTTGCCAAGTGCATACTTAACTCCGGGCTCGACGATTACTACAAGCTACGCAGTGATAGCCCCACAACCCCCGACGCCCGCAATGAAGACTACAGTCTTTACGACAACCCTGGCGTGCTGGAGGAATTTACCCGCTCCGACGACGCGGATAACGTTTCGGAAAGCCGCCTGAGTATTGGCGGTCTGCACTGCGCCGCCTGCGCCTGGCTCATAGAGAATCACTTGCAACGCTTACCCGGAGTCGAGTCCGTCAGCGTGCATCTGCAAAACGCCGTCGCGACCGTTCGCTGGCATCTGGCAGAAGCCAGGATGAGCGACATCATGACCGCCGTTCACGAGCTGGGCTACCAGGCGCTCCCCTACTCCCCCGCCAATCGCGACCGCCAGTTACAGGACGAACTCGATGGCCTGCTGCGCCGTCTCGGCCTGGCCGGCATCGGCATGATGCAGGTTGGTATGGTCGCGATCGGTCTCTACGCCGGCGATTTTCAGGGCATTGATGAGGGTACCCGCAATCTGCTGCGCTACTTCAGCCTTGCAGTAGCCACTCCAGTGTTGCTTTACGCCGCCCAGCCTTTTTTCTCAGGCGCCTGGCGCTCACTCAAGGCTCGCCAGCCCGGCATGGACGTGCCCGTCTCCATCGCGCTCATTTCGGCGTATATCGCCAGCGCCCTGGCCACTTTTCAGCAAAGCGAGCATGTCTATTTCGACACTATCAGCATGTTTACCTTCTTCCTGCTGCTCAGCCGTTACCTGCAGGCACGGGTGCGTCAGTCACAGCTGGGCGGCCAGATTATACTGCCCCTCGCCGCGCGAAAAATTACTCCCGATGGCGATAAGCAATATCAATGGTTGCCGTTGAAAAGTCTGCAACGCGGAGATCAAATCAACGTCGCCCCCGGGGAGACCATCCCGGTGGACGGCACCGTCTGCCGGGGCCAGAGCAGCGTAGAAACCAGTGCCTTTAACGGCGAGTTCTTTCCCGAGCTGGTTCGCCCTGGCAGCGAAGTTCTGGCAGGCAGCGGCAATATCGACGGCAGTCTCGACATCGAAGTCAGTGCTCCAGCCAGCCACAGCAGTATCGTACAAATGGAAACGCTGCTCGAGCGGGCCCAGTCAAGCAAACCCCGGTTCGCCCAACTCGCCGACCGCCTGGCAAGTTACTTTGTCAGCGCGGTACTGCTACTGGCCTTGCTCAGTTATCTGTTCTGGTTGCAACGCCTTCCAGAACACGCCTTTGTTATCGCCCTATCAGTACTGGTAGTGAGCTGCCCCTGCGCCCTGTCGCTGGCAACGCCCACCACCTTTACCGCCGCGGTTTCCTCACTGCGTCGCAACGGCATTGTCCTGCGCAAGGCGCAAACCCTTGAGGCCCTGCAAAAGGTCAATCGGGTTATCTTTGATAAAACCGGCACCCTTACCCTGGGCAAACCCCATATTGCCGGCACCGAGTATTACAGCGGCGATCAGGATAAGACGCTGGCAATTGCCGCCGCGCTGGAACAGCATTCAAACCACCCTATAGCAGAGGCCTTTCGGCGGCTACAAACCGTGTCGCTGCCCAACCTGAAAGCGCTGGATATCCACGCCGGAGAAGGTGTGCAGGCGTACATTGACGGTGTGCAATATCGTATTGGTCGAAGAGAGTATTGTGAGCAGCTTGTCACGCTCCCGGAGCAAAGCCTTCCCGCCGCAGGCACCGAGGTGTACCTTGTTGCCGAAGATGGCCCCAAAGCACGGTTTACCCTTGAGGACGCACTGCGACCCGATGCCGCCGCCCTGGTTAGCGAAATTCGCAACTCAGGGATTGCCGTCACCCTACTCAGTGGCGACAAGCCGGGCCCCGTTCAAAACGTTGCGACAAGCCTCGGTATAGACGATGCGCACAGTCAATGCAGCGCCGCAGACAAATTACGTACGATTCAGCAGTACCAGGCCCAGGGCGAAAAAGTGATGATGGTCGGCGACGGCGTCAACGACGCCCCGGTGCTCGCCGCCGCCGATATTTCGGTGGCGATGAGCAACGCCAGCAGCCTCACCCGTAATCAGGCCGACGCCAATCTGCTCGGCGATTCACTCAACGCGGTATCCCGCCTGTTCGCCACAGCCAAGCACAGTGGAACCTTACTCAAGCAAAATATCGGCTGGGCGCTACTCTACAATGCTATTTCCTTGCCTCTGGCGGCGATCGGCCTTGTCCCGCCCTGGTTGGCAGCCATCGGCATGTCGGCCAGCTCACTGGTAGTAGTGCTTAACGCCCTGCGAATAAACCGCAAACCGCAGCGCGCTCCGCAAAAACCCCTCGACTCATTGACGGAGGTCAACTCCGTGGGAAGCCTCAATGGATAGTCTGTACGTTCTGCTACCAATCGCGCTGATTTTCTTTGGTCTCGCCGTGTGGTTGTTTATCTGGGCCGTTGGAGACAAACAGTTCGACGACCTGGAAAAGGAAGGCCAACGCATTCTGTTTGATCAGGAACGCTCGACCACCCACCAAAGCAATCCGACGCGCCCTCCAAGACAGAGGACTCCCCTAAGTAAATGAACGAAGCCATCAGTTACTCCGCCGCGTTTATGATCGGTCTGTTGGGCAGCCCCCATTGTGTGGGCATGTGTGGCGGCATAGCCAGCCTGCTGGCATCCAGCACCGCCCCACAAAGTGGCTCTACCGCTGCGAACGCTCCTGACCACTATATTCCCGTCGTAGAGCGCGGCCGGGAGCCGCAGCTGCAAAATCAGGCCTACCAGTTCACCCTTATCAGTTTGTTCCAGCTTGGTCGTATCAGCTGTTATGCGCTGCTCGGCGCTCTGGCAGGTGGTTTGGTGGGGAGCATGATTTCAGCGGGGAGCTTTGTGATCGAAGACCTCTCCGGCGTTAGCAAAGGCCTACGCGTACTGGCCAGCCTGATGTTGATCATGGTGGCACTGTCCATTGCGGGCTGGAGCCGCTTGGGCCAGATTTTCGAGAGCGCCGGCGGCAAACTGTGGAACAAGATACAGCCACTGACCACCCCGCTGATTCCCGTCGATACCCCTCGTAAAGCGCTAACTATTGGCGGCCTGTGGGGGTTTTTACCATGCGGACTCATTTACAGCGCGCTCGCCTGGGCTGCAATGAGTGGCAGCGCCCTGCAATCCGCGTTATTGATGTTCTGCTTTGGTTTGGGCACCGTTCCCGCGGTACTGAGTATCAGCGGTCTGACCGGAAGCCTTCGCCTGGCAATGACAAAGCCCCTGGCACGCAGAATTTTTGCCGTACTGTTGATTGTGATGGCGATCGCCCCCTGGCTGATTGGCGGTGGCGGCCATATGCAACACGACGGGCATTCTACCTCGGGCGAAATGGCCCCCACATCACACTCGCACATGGATATGCACTCGCCCACTCAACAACACCACTAGCCACGGCAATTACGTATTTGCCTGCGATCACAGCTGCTATACGGTTTGAGAGAACAGGGAAAGAATAACCATGAACAGCAGTGGTTCGATTATGCAGAATCAGGAAAGTGAAGCGCGTCGGCAGTTTTTCCGTCTGGTCTACCCCCGCACCGCGCGGCTCGAACTAAAAACACCGGCCGGCCTGGTGATGAACGTCGTAGACCTCTGCGAACAAGGCTTGCGACTCGATTATGAAAGCTCTCTAGAACTGTCCACAAATCAACGGATAGAGGGCTATATTGTCTTTCACGATGGTGGAAGAGAATACATTTCCGGCTGCGTCATTCGTATGGATGCCCGCGGCGCCGCGGTGTCGCTTGATCAGGGTATATCGATGCATGATATGGTAAAGGAACAACTTTTTGTCAGGCGCCACTACCCCATGCATAAACCGGGCGGCGACTAGAAGTCACCCCCGCCACCCGCACTACCTTTCAAACGTGAACAAACACCTGCTCACCCTCACACTCAACCTCGAAGGTGTTGATCGCCTCGGGGGATTTTCCGAGTGCGATGACTTTATGAGACCAGCGCGGTAAAGGCATTCCCAGCAGAGCATTGGTCCAATCGATATTGTCTCCGGTCAACAAGTCAAAACTTGAGCCATGAAACGGGCAGGTCACCCGGCCTTCACAAATTTTACCCTTCGCCAAGGGTAGGCCGAGGTGCGGACAACGGTTTTCGATGGCACAGACCTGACCATTCACTCTGGAAAACAACAGCTTGTAACCATTAATCTCGCGCTTGAGAAACTCC
>JBFEVY010000335.1:0-3763 GCA_041546665.1 Spongiibacteraceae bacterium
ATGCACCGGCGATTGAGGCTGTCTCGCCGCCAAATACTGTGGCGAATCGAAGGCCCGCAAGTGGGCTATCCGCGACGCCTATTGTTGATGACGGCGACAGTTATATTACCGCCCGCGGTGACACCCTCTGGTCAATTGCCGGCAGTCTTAAGACTTTGCGGGGCGGCAACCGAAACACACTGATGGCGCAGATATTTGCGCTCAATCCTCAGGCGTTTATCGGTGGTAATCGCAACCTGCTTAAAGAGCGTGTACGTCTTGATATAAATGCCGCGCGTCTTGCTGCGGCTGTGGCTCGTCCCCCTGCGCGGGAAGAAATTGCACAGATCGATGTTTCGGAAAGTGCCGTATCTGAGCCCCGCCCAATGGCGAGTGATGAAAACTCGGGCGAACAACAAGACAACGCGCAGGCGACAGAACCGCAAATGAGTACCAGCCAAAGCGCGACTTCGAGCGATACCGAATCACGCTTGTCGCTTGTTGGCAGCGAGATACAGACCGTTGCAAACAATATTAGTGATATGACTGCTCGTCTGGCGCTGTTGGAAGAACGTTTGGCCCGGCTACAGGAGCAATATGCCCAAATAGAAGGGGGTGCTGTTGCACTGCCGGTATCGCCGACGGAGACATCAGACGAGTTACAGCCCCAGGCGGTAGATATTGCTGAACAGGAGAGTAGTGCGAGTGTGACAGCGTCTGCCGCTGCCGCTGCCGCTATTGCCGAAAGCGATGCTGACTCGAGTGTTGCGGCGGCGCGAGAGACTGCCGCTGGCGTAAATAACGCCACTGTTAGCGAGGGGCGTGGCTGGTTTTTCGGTTTGCTATTTGTCGCTGTTGCCGGCTTGTTGTGGTTTTTACGCCGGCGCCAGGAAGAGCCTGAGCAGGCGCCACCGGTGGTTAATAAAGGGCCGGCGTTGCAGCCTGTTTCCGGTGATGATTTTGAGGATGTCTTTACAGGCTTGTCCCACTCCTGGTCGACGGGGGGAAATGTGGAGGGCGCAACTAAGGTTGAGGCATCGCTTAACGAGCGGCAAGAAACCATAGAGCAGAATGACGAGCCGGCACTGGCCAGCGAAGCGGATGCAGATAGTCTTATTTCTATCGAGGCCGCCAATGACAGTGACGAGGCCTTTGAGCAGCCACCCGCCAAGGAGAGAGAAGCCGAGACCCGCGCGGCGGACACGGAAGAATTGTTTATTGACGACGACCTGGACTTCTCTGCATTTGAGGATGAAGAACTCGATCTTGAGCAGTTGATCGGAGCGAGTGCGTCGCGTGAAGATGAACAGTGGACGAGCAGTGAGCTGCGTACCCAGGCGGCGGCGTGCGCAAAAATGGATGACTGGACGGGGGCGCTGCGACTGTTTGAAAAGGCGCTTGCTGCAGACGAAGATAACGCAGACCTCAAAATGGAACTACTTGACGTCTATGCTCACCTCGGTGACGTGGCATCGTTTGAGTCTCTGGCGCTGCAAATGGAGTTTGGCGGGGCGAGCAACCGCACTTTGAATGAGATTGAGTTACTCCGGAATACCCTGCGCGAACAAGAAAATCGCCTGGGTACCAAAGCCACCGATTTTCGTGGTAAATAGTCGCGGTAATCAGCAAATCCAAAAGGCCAACCATTGTTTTACCGCGTTGTCGCCGATGAAGGCGACTTTCTTGTTATCGATAAATCCCCGGGCAGTAACCTCCACCGCAACGATCAGGAGCGCAGCCTGCTGGATGTCCTGAAGGCAGATTTTGGCGGCATGCCATTGTATCTGGTGCATCGCCTTGATGACGCGACCTCCGGTTTGCTCCTGCTCGCGAAAACCTCATCTGTAGCGGCAACATTGTCCGGGCTGTTTGCGCAACGCGAGATCGGAAAATATTACCTCGCTCTTGCGGAGGGAAAGCCTAAGAAAAAGCAGGGCAGCGTTATTGGTGATATGGAAAAGTCCCGTAATGGCAGCTATCGCCTTAGCCCGACTCGAACAAATCCTGCGGTCACCCAGTTTTTCAGCGTTTCTGTCGGTGCGGGTCGGCGTTTGTATTTATTGCGGCCGCGCACCGGGAAAACGCATCAGTTGCGGGTGATGCTTAAAAGCTTGGGTGTGCCTATTCTGGGAGACGCGCGTTACCGCGGCGCTGCGGCGGATCGGTGTTATCTGCACGCCTATGCGCTTGTCTTTGAGTATTGCGGCAAACGTTATCAATACTGTTGCCCTCCGACTCAGGGCGAGCACTTTCTCACTGACGAGGTTGGGGCCGCACTGTTAAACTGGACGCAGCCCTGGCAGTTAAATTGGCCCGGGACAAAAGCGGTAGAGGGTGCACAAAATTGAATAATGAGGAAACCGGGGTCGAGCTCCGGCAAAAGTTGAATCGCGAGACGGCGCGCATCGCCTGGACGGAACTGGAGCGCTTTTACGCCCAGGGTGCTGTTATCGAGGTCTCCAGCGAGCATGATCTCGTGGAAGTCGCAGCAATGGTGGCCGAGGATGATAGCGCTAAAATTGCGTCGTTAATGAGCGCTGGTGGTCTTGCCCGGGTGGTCGACCAACGCGCCAGTCAATGGCAGGAAAACCAGACCAGCGTATGGGCAGTTGTTGTGGCCCCCTGGGTGTTGGTTCAGGATCGTTCGTCCAACGATCGCTAAGTCAGGAGTCGAACATGCCTGCAGCTTCTGAAGCTTATGCCGCAGAACTCGAAAATCGGTTGCAACACTTTTTTTCCGAGCAGGCTGCCGGCTACGATGTGCCACCCGCGGTGGTATACCGTATTGAAGGCTTTATCGAGGCGGGGATTTTACTGGAATTGTGTACTGAAGCGGCTGTTCGTGACCGGCTTGTCGAACTGGCTGAGCAGTTCAGCGGTCAGCGTCTGGCGGACATCTATCGTCAAGATTTCCAATTGATTTTGCACATGCGAATGCGTGAGGCGCCGGTATATCCGAGTACAAAGGCGGATTCGGGAAGCTGATGAGTCTTTCAGCATCCTCGCCTTTCAATGAGATCCAACAGGTGCTTCGTGAGCGTGGGCACCGTCACGCCTGGGTGCTCAGTGGTGACTGGGACTGGTGCTGCGAACGTTTGTCGTGTTTCTTCGGGGCAGAATTTGGGTCAGAAGACGAGGTGCTATCGCGGCGGATTTTACTGTTGGGGAATCGGCCCTTGCTTGGTTGCGCTCCGGCAACAGACCGGACTTACCTTGGTGCGGAATATGAGGTTCTGTTGATCGACGCCTGGAGTCACTCCGAGGTAAACGATTGGCTCGCTGCCGCCGGTACGCTCAAGGCCGGCGGGATGCTATTTCTATTGTGCCCACCATTGGAGGATTGGCCGAGCCGGTTTACGCTTCCTGGGCGTGACGCAGCGGGGAGTTCCCAAACCAGTGTGTTTTGCCGCCGATTTGTCGGCAGTCTTGAAGACGGTCCGGGTGTTTCGATTCTTACCGAGGCTGCGAACTTAGAGAGTTTGGCAGCGGCTTTTACTAAGCATGTATTGTGTCCGCATACATCGGACACAGTTAAAACTCAGCAGCCTGTTGACGCTGCTTCAAACTGGAAACTGAGTTTGCCTACCCAGGACCAGCTTGCAACCGTTGCAGCTATTAAGCGCGTCGTCACAGGGCGTCGCTGGCGGCCGTTGGTTATTCGCGCTGATCGTGGGCGGGGGAAAACCGCTTCCCTCGGGCTGGCAGCCGCTGAGCTGCTTGCCGAAGGGAAGCGTGTCATTATTACTGCGACGCATCCCGAAGCCGTCACTGTGGCGTTTCGTCA
>JBFEVY010000249.1:0-5416 GCA_041546665.1 Spongiibacteraceae bacterium
TGTGGTCTGTTCAAATTCGGTGTAGGTCGCCAATTGTGTTGGCAGTGAAACAGAAATACCTGGTAGCGTCAGTGAACTGGGAATGCCCAGCGCGGCAAAATCCAGATTGAGCCACAGGGTACTGAGCAGGTCCTGAGTGTGCGCGTAAACGCCGCCGATGAAATCGATCTTCTCCCCCGCGCTACCCGCAATGCGAAACTCCTGGCTGAGCTGGGTAAAGTCTTCGGTGTTTTCGGTGCCGATAAACTCCAGGTCGGTAAAATCCGCGTCGAGGTTGAAGATAAAGTCAAACTGCGAGTAGCCGGTCACACTGGTTAGCGTGAGTGTATCTGAAAGCTCGTACTCCATGGTCAGCACCGCCGCTTCACTGTTGTTCTGGGTGATCGCGGGCTGCCAATCAAATTGCTTGTCGGTTTTGCGGCGGTCAAAGCGGCCATCTTCGCGGGGGTCAATTTCATTCTCCAGGTCGAAAGACAGCAAGGGAATGGGCAGGCTGATCGGGAGCGTGATTGGCAGCGAAATATTTGATTGATACAGGTTAAAGGTGCCGGTTTTGTCGGTGAGCTGGAACGTCGTGCCCTTGATGCCAAAATCGGCTTGTTCCAGTTTTAGGTTTACGTCTAGTTTGTCGCTGGCATCCCAGCGCAGTGCCAGACGCAAGGATTCCTCTGCGCGGGTGGCTTCATCGCGATCAAGAATAAAATTATCGACATAGCCGTCTTCTTCAAGGCGCTTGTAGGCCGCTCTGGCCGCAAACGCGCTACCTAGCGGAAGGTTCAACACGGCGGTTGTTTCCTGGGCGCCAATTTCAGGGTTGCGCTGGTAACTGAACTCGCCACCGAATTCATCGTTAGGGCGGCTGGTGCTGATATTCACCGCGCCAGCAATTGTATTTTTGCCAAACAGTGTTCCCTGGGGCCCTTTCAGTACTTCTACCAGGGCAATATCAAGAAACGGCGCCTGGAACTGTTGGCCCCGCCCGGCGTAAATGCCGTCGATAAACATGCCTACAGATTGCTCAAAGCCGCGGTTGTCTCCGGAGCCAACACCGCGAATATAAATGGCGTTGCCCTGCCCGGTAACCGCCATTTTGAAATTGGGAACGTAGGCTGTGAGTTCTTCGATGCGCTGCAACCCCGCGTCGCGAATCTTGGCGCCGTCTACGGCGGCCACGGCGATGGGGACATCTTGCAGGCTTTCATTTTGCTTCTGGGCCGTAACAATTACTTCCTCTAGCTGTGCCCGGGGCTTTGAGTTTGCCGCTACGGCGATTGTCGGCAGCGTTGCCAATGCCAGCACAGCTCCCCTGATTCGGAGGTTTAGCATAGTCATCCCTTATTAATATTATTGTGTCGTATGATGCCGCAAAGCACTGCAATGAGATAGTTCGTCCGTGCCAGCTGTGTCACCTTGCGACAAGATTGGGATGGCAAATCGTGCTGGTGTGCTGCTGAGCAGATTTCAGGCAGGCAAAAAAAGCGACGTCCGCTCGCGCGGCCGCCGCAAAAACAAAAACCTGGGTGGTGAATTTAGGCTTGCAGACGTTCAGCCAAGAACAGCCACGTTTCCAGCACGGAGTCCGGGTTCAGGGACACGCTGTCGATGCCCTGCTCCATCAGCCACTGCGCAAAATCCGGGTGGTCTGAGGGGCCTTGTCCACAGATGCCAACGTACTTGCCCTTGGCTTTACAGGCGTCGATGGCGTTCTTCAACAGGACTTTGATGGCGTCGTTGCGCTCGTCAAACAAATGCGCGATTAAGCCGGAATCCCGATCCAGACCGAGGGTCAGCTGGGTCAGGTCGTTCGAGCCGATGGAGAAGCCGTCGAAGTGCTCGAGGAACTGGTCCGCCAGCAGCGCGTTTGCGGGCAGCTCGCACATCATGATGACCTTGAGGCCGTTTTCACCGCGCTTCAGGCCGTTCTCTGCCAGCAACTGGACAACCTGCTCCGCCTCACCCACGGTGCGTACAAATGGCACCATGATTTCAACGTTGCTCAGGTCCATTTCTTCGCGAACAATTTTTAAGGCCCGACATTCGAGTTCAAAGCACTCGCGGAACGACTCGGAAATATACCGGGAGGCACCGCGGAATCCGAGCATGGGGTTCTCTTCTGAGGGCTCGTAAAGGCTGCCGCCAATCAGGTGAGCGTACTCATTTGACTTGAAGTCGGACATGCGCACGATAACGCGCTCAGGATAAAACGCGGCGGCGATGGTTGAGATACCCTCCACCAATTTGTCGACATAGAATTGCACCGGGTCAGCGTAGCCACTCACGCGGCGCTTAACCGCTTGCTGGACATCGCGCGGCAGGCGCTCGTAGTTGATTAGTGCCTTGGGGTGAACGCCGATCATCCGGTTGATAATAAATTCCAGACGGGCCAGACCGACACCTGCATTCGGGTAACCCTGGAAGTCGAAGGCGCGATCGGGGTTGCCGACGTTCATCATGACTTTAAAGGGCAGCTCGGGCATGGCGTTGAGTTCGTTGCGGCTGATATCGAAGTCGAGTTGTCCTTCGTAAACCATTCCGGTGTCGCCCTCGGCACAGGACACGGTGACGTCTTGTCCAGAAACCAGCTTTTCCGTGGCGTCGCCACAGCCGACTACAGCGGGAATGCCCAGCTCACGCGCGATAATCGCTGCGTGACAGGTACGTCCGCCGCGATTGGTCACAATAGCGGAGGCGCGCTTCATGACGGGTTCCCAGTCCGGGTCGGTCATATCAGTAACCAGAACATCACCCTGTTGCACCTGGTCCATAGCGTCCAGATTGTCGATTACCCGAACCGGGCCGGCGCCGATGCGCTGACCGATTGAGCGACCTTCGCACAACACCGCGCCCTTGGCTTTGAGGACGTAGCGCTCCATCAGTGTGGCAGACTCGCGGCTTTTAACGGTCTCGGGGCGGGCCTGTACAATGTACAACTGGCCGTCGTCGCCATCCTTCGCCCACTCGATGTCCATCGGGCGGCCGTAGTGCTTCTCAATGATCAGCGCCTGCTTGGCGAGGGACAGGATTTCCTGGTCATTGATAGAGAAACGGCCGCGATCTGCTTCAGGCACTTCTACGGTTTCTACAGACTTGCCGGCGCTGGTTTCGCTACCGTAGACCATCTTGATTAATTTGCTGCCGAGGTTGCGGCGCAGCACGGCGGGACGATCCTTTGCAAGGGTCGCCTTGTGTACGTAGAACTCATCGGGGTTCACAGCACCCTGTACTACGGTTTCACCCAGGCCGTAGCTGGAGGTGATAAAGACCACACCGTCAAATCCGGATTCGGTATCCATGGAGAACATGACGCCTGCGGCGCCGGTCTCTGAGCGAACCATGCGCTGAATACCGGCAGACAATGCGACTTCAGAGTGCTCAAAACCTTTGTGTACGCGATAGGCGATGGCGCGGTCGTTGTACAGCGATGCGAACACTTCTTTAATGGCAATTTTGATGTTGTCCAGGCCATTAATATTCAAAAACGTTTCCTGCTGACCGGCAAACGAGGCGTCGGGCAGATCTTCTGCGGTAGCTGATGAGCGCACCGCGCAGGCCAGCGCCGGGTTGGACGAGGTCATTTCTGCGTAGGCTTGGGAAATAGCATCATCCAGAGGTGCTGGGAAGGGGGTGTCGATGACCCACTGACGAATCTTTTTACCCACTTCAGCCAGGGTTTTAACATCGTCAATATTCAGGCCGTCAAGCTCCGCACGAATGCGGTCGTTAAGGCCGCTTTGCTGCAGAAAGTCACGGTAGGCATCGGCAGTTGTCGCAAAACCGTCGGGAACGGAGACGCCCGCCTGGGAAAGTTGGCTGATCATCTCTCCGAGCGAGGCATTCTTCCCCCCTACCCGTTCGACGTCATTCATTCCCAAGTCCTTGAACCAGATGACATAGTCAGTCATGTTAGTATCTCCGTTGTTGTGATGAAGCAGTTTGGCGACTACAGCTAATTTATCGGCAGACGTATCCTAGGAAAGCGCCTGGCAGACGGTATACTAGAGAACAACGCTTGTAAGTTCTCATCGAGATTCAACGCAATTAGGTAAAAAAACTACATGGTGCGTCCCGCTTTTTTTATTTCCGACAGTACAGGTATCACCGCTGAGACGCTGGGCCGCAGTGTGCTCTCCCAATTCGAAACCCTGGAGTTCGAATATATTGTCCTTCCGTATGTGGACTCAGTAGAAAAAGCTCAGCGCGCCGTGGAACGGATTGATCTCGCCGCACGCCACTTTGACTGCCAGCCCATCATCTTTGACACCCTGGTGAATCAAGACATTCGCGCGGTCATTGCAACCAGCCAGGGTTTTATCGTCGATGTACTCGATACCTTTTTAAACCAACTGGAAACGGCGTTGGGCAAAAAGCCCTCCTGTACCGTGGGCCGGGCGAAGGGGCCAGAGCAGGATGCGCGCTACAAGCATAGAATTGACGCGGTGAACTTTGCTTTGGACAACGACGACGGCGCCAAAATCAGCCGTTACGGGCAGGCCGAGATTATTCTGGTGGGCGTGTCGAGAAGTGGTAAAACGCCTACCTCGCTATACCTGGCCATGCAGTCAGGGATTTTTGTTGCCAATTACCCGCTGACCGAGGATGACCTCGAAGACAATCGGTTGCCCAAACCCCTGCAGGAACACCGCAACCGCTTATATGGGCTGACTATCGACCCCGCGCGGTTGGCGACCATTCGCGCGGAGCGCCGGCCTAACAGCCGCTACGCTGAACTACGGCAGTGTGAGGACGAAGTACGTCAGGCCGAAGCCCTGTTCAAGCGGTTTGGTATTCATTACCTGGATACGACCCATGCCTCAGTGGAGGAAATCTCCGCGCGCATTTTGTCCGATATCGATCTGCGGGGGCACCACCTATCGTGAGCGCCTCCGGCCCGTCGACAACGCAGAGAATGTGCAGGGCAAATACCGCCATGGTGCTGCCCGGCGGTGGCGCGCGAGCGGCCTACCAGGTTGGCGTTTTGAAGGCCTTGGCGGAAATCCACGGCAACTGTCACGGTAACCCCTTCCCCATTTTGACCGGTACCTCAGCCGGGGCGATCAACGCTGTTTCTCTGGCTGCCGGGGCACACCATTTTGTGGGCTCGGTGAGAAACCTGGAAAATCTGTGGCGGGAACTCAGTACCGATAAAATCTACCGCGCTGATCTGTTTGGTGTGATTCGCAACGCCCTGCGTTTGGCGCGATCCCTGTTCAATGCCTCAATCGCCCACCAGCGTCCGGTTGCCCTCCTCGACAACAGCCCACTGCGCACCCTGCTCGGCGAGGTCGTGAATTTTCAGGCCATTGGCCAGAATATTTTGAATCGAGACCTGGACGCGCTCAGCATCACCGCAATGAACTACAGTCTGGGTCAGTCGGAAACCTTTTATCAGGGGGGGCCGCAGTATGCCGGCTGGAAA